>JAITHH010000043.1 GCA_031280065.1 Treponema sp.
AGGACTTTACCCCCTGATCCGCCGCAATCAGGAAACACGACAAGACAAAGGGCAGCAGCATCCACTTCCGCAGATGCTTATAAACCGGTAGGGACATCGAGGAACTCCAAATCTAAGTCTAATTGGGACGCGCAGCAGTCCATGACCCGGCGCACCCCCCACACCTCGGTGGAGTAGTGGCCCCCGGCTATCATGTTAAGCCGCCCTTCGAGCAATTCGTGGTAAACCCCATGCGAGGCTTCTCCGGTAACGTACAAATCAACGCCCTCTTCGATGGCTTGCAGCGCTTCGGACGAGCCGCCGCCGGAAATCACCGCGCAGGTGCGGTTTTCCGCCTTGCCGAACGGGAAGATTCCAATTGCGGGCCTTCCGGCAAACGCGATTCGCCCTGCCGCCTCTGCGGTACTCAGCGGCTCATTGAGAACGCCCTTGTACCCGATCTTCTGTCCATGGTACAGGCCGAATGGCTCCCGCTGCCCCATGCCCAGCAGCGCGGCCAGGGCCGCGTTGTTGCCCAGCTCCGGGTGCTGATCCAGGGGGAGATGCACCGCGTACAGGGCGAGGTTATGCTCCAAAAGGAAGCGGAGCCGCTCCCGCAAATTCCCCTTGACCGGGACCGGCTTTCCCCAGAAAAGGCCGTGGTGGACAAAGAGCAGCCCCGCCCCGCAGTCCGCCGCCTGTTTGAAGGTCTCCAGGTTCGCGTCCACGGCAAAGGCGATTTTCGCAATCTCCGAGCCGTCGTTATCCGCCTGCAAACCGTTCAAGGAGGAATCAATCGCGGCGAGGCTGCCGTCAATGTTCAGGGTTTTGCGGAAGAAGCTGTCCAACTGCCGGGTTGTCATGGCTTAGAGTATACTCCCGATGGTAGAAAAATTCCAAGCCCTGCCCGCCTCAAGCATGATTCCCTCCTGGGAAAGGTCCGTCCGCAGGGGAATTCGGGCGCTGGTTTCCCCGCGCTCCAGGATCACCGCGGCAAAGTTGGCGATAATCGCCGCGGACATCAGGCCGCCGCCGGCGGTCTCAAATCCGGCGGCGGATTTCAGCCTGCCCGCGGAGGGCCGCAGCCGTCCGCCGGCGGCCTGGAGTTTCCCGGCCCCGGGGAACAGTACGCGGTAAAGGGGATATTTACGGGGAACGTCTGAATAGTCCAGCGGACCGGCCCCCCGCGCCGCGGCCAGTATCGCGGGCTCCTTCATCTCCTGGAGGATGGGGATCAGCGTGGCGTAGCGGGTTTCCCGGTGGCGGGAATTCAGCGCCCGGTCCGAGAGGAGGAACAGCGCGGGAACGCCGGGATTGGGGAGGCTGACTGCTCCGCTGACTTTACGCGGGCTCAGTTCCGCGGCGCGGTCGCGGATCGCCTGGACAAAGGAGCGGAACCAGCCTTCAAGCCGCAAGGGTGATGACTGGGGCTGGTCAGGTTCACGCAGGGCTGACAGAATCGGGCTTTCCACCGCGGCCAGCCCTTTGACCGCCGGGTACTGCCGGGTAAAACCGGGGGAACCGGCGATCTGCAGCAGGGCGGCCCCGCCCGCTCCGTACCCGGCGAGAAAAATGCAGTCCGGGTCCGCGTTCCCCAAAAGTTCCCGGCGGAATTCATCCTGCTGCCGGATCGCGCCCAGGAGGAAGAAAATATCCTGCCGCCGCCCGTCTTCCAAGGCGCGGCCCGCGGCGTTGGCCTTTTCATAGACGAGTCCCTGGGTCAGGACGCCCAGGAGCTGGAAGCGCCGCGCCGCGGGAAGCCCGAAGCTCCGCCCGGCGTCATCCCGCGCGGGGAGGTCGAAATTCCGGCGCGAATAGGTGAGCACGGCGAATCCCCGGTCCCGCAGTTCCCCGCAGACCTGGTCTACCATGCCCACGGAGCCGGTAACCGGGGGGATGAGGATGAGGAGGGGCCGCGCTTTTTCCGCGTCCGCGCCGGCGGCAGCTTCGGCGAAATCGCCCCCGGAATCGCCCCCGGCCATGCCATCGGCACCGCCCCCGGCATGGCCGATGGCATCACCGTATACCCGCACGAACAGCGATTCACCCCGCGCTTCATCTTGGAGGGTTATGGTTTTGACTCCCCGGCTGAGGAGGGCGGTCTCGGAGCGGGGCAGGAAGTACAGGGCGAGCGCCATGACCGCGCCTAATACCGCGATACTGAGCAGGGTCTGGGCGGTTCTGCGTTCCCGGAAATCGTCATTTTGCAGGCGGGAGACCAGGGCGATCAGGGCCGGGGCGTTGATTATATTGAGGATAATTCCGTACACGAGGAAGGGGACGCACTCCGGGCGGAATCCGTAGGCGGGGAACAGGCCAATGAGCATTGCCAGGGCGAAGAGGGGAAGCCACGCCAGGCCGTCCAGGGGCCAGAGGCGTTTCACCAGGGGCCGCAGGAGGGGCAGCAGCAGAAAAACGCCGGTCAGCGCTTCGGTAATCAGCAGTTCCCACATATTTTTTCCATGTTCATATATTCCTGGTGCATGACACCAGGCGAATGATACCAGCCGGGAAGCGGAGAGGCAAGCCGTGGCGCAACCGGGCGGGTTCCGGCTTTAAGCTGCGGCGGTTCAGTGTGAATCTAACCTGCCGCCTGGGGACTGGGAGCGGTATTTGGATGCCGCTGCGCATCAAGCCGGGCGCGGGCAGCCCAAACCGTCTGTTTTTTTATACACAGCGCGGCCTGAAAACCGCTTATCATTGCCAAAATACCTCATTAATGGGCTCTTTTAGCTAATTGAATTGCCTCCAGACATAGTTGAATTGACTAAATTAGCTAATTCAATTGGCTCCAGACATAATTCAATTGACTAAATTAGTTAATTCAATTGCCTCCAGACATAATTCAATTGGCTCAATTAGTTAATTCAATTGCCTCCAGACCTAGTTGAATTGACTCAATTAGTTAATTCAATTGGCTCAGAACCTCTTTGAATTGGCCCGGAAGGTCTCCCTAAAAGAGATTCAGCGTGCCGGTGGCCCACTCTTCCCGCGCTTCCATGACCAGACGCTCCGCGTCCTTCCAACTGTCAGCGCGGGGGCCGGGCAAAGCGCGGTTTGTCGAGTTCGTGAAGACTATCGTCCGGCACCCCTGCTCCCGCAGCCGGATCACCTGGGACGGGGAGTCATCAATGTACACGTGGGCCCCCACCGCGCCCTTGTCGTTCATAAAACACAAGTCCCAGTAGGGAATGTCCCAGGTGTCCAGCCAGTCAACCGTCTGGGTAATCGAAGCCCGGTGGGAGTATTTAAGAAAGAGCCGGTGGGTGATGATCCGTATCCTGATCCCCCGGTTGGAAAGTTTCCGCAGAATTGCCGGCGCGTCTTTGACGGGCTTCATGTCCCGGAAGAGGTTCCGCTGGGTAACGGCGAAGCGGTGGAGCCGGTCAAAGCCGCCGTACTGGTCAATGTCCCACTCCTCCAGGCCGAATCCCACCTCCGGGGTGAGCGATTCCTCTTCCTGATCCAGCCACTCGGCGGCAATCCGCCGCATCGCGCCAAAGAAGTCCCC
>JAITHH010000119.1 GCA_031280065.1 Treponema sp.
GATATTGATCGTCTCAGCCAGGCAGAAGCCCAGCCCCAAGCCGATTACCACCGCGCTGAGAACGGTAAAAACTACCAGTACGCGAACCCATATCAATTTCATAATACTTTCACTATATCTTAAAGCCTTATCCTGCGAAAGGGGGCGGAATGAGGGGCGGGCGCGGCGTTGCGGGCGCGCGGCTGCCCTGTTCCCATACGCTCAGTTGACGCGCTCATAAAATAACAATATAATGCTTAAAAAGAAAGCAAAAATGGATCAATTAATAACAGAAGACGCGAAAATCGCTAAACTTTGGTCCCTGTTTCACCATTTATCCAAGGATGAGCAAAAATTGGTCATCACCCTTTCCCAGCAGATTCGTGAGACAGCGGAGATTCCCGGTTCCCCGGAAGCGCATCCGGGACGCGGCGCTTCACCCGGATCGTAATGCTCAGACGAGAAGCCTGAAGCCGGTAATTTCTTTTTCCAGAACGCCGATACTTTGAGAGTATGAAAGCCCTCGCTGTATTATATGGAGGAAATCTCTCCGGCCAGGCGTTTGAGGAAGTTTTTCCGGGGACAAGCGCCCTGAACTCCGCCCTTGAACGGGCCGCGTCCTTTCCGGGAGTTGCGCGGATCACGCTCCTGCTGGATCAAGCGGCCCCAGACCCCGCGTTAAAGGCCCCGCTTCCCGGTCTGGAAATCCGGCGGCAGCCCCGCTGGACCCATAAAGGGCTCCTGGACGCGCTGGCGGAACTGGCTGGCGGTTATGACCTGACCTACTATGCCTGGGCGGACTGCCCGCTCCTGGACCCCTCCCTGGCCGGGGCGCTGATGAAACGGCATCTCCGCTATGCCGCGGAATACACTTATGCGGACGGCTGGCCCTACGGCTTTGCCCCGGAACTCCTCGCGCCCGGTGTCGCGGCGATCCTTGCAAAGATTTGGGGAGACGCTGACGGCCCTGTGGAGCGGGACGCGCTGTTTCAGGCAATCCAAAAGGACATTAACGCCTTCGATATTGAAACGGAAATTGCCCCTACAGACCTCCGCAGCCATCGCCTCAGCCTCAGCGCCGATTCGCGGCGGAACCTCATGCTCCTCCGCTCGCTGACCGGGGCCGGGCTCTCTGGAGCCGGGGACGCGGACAAATTCATCGCCGAAAAGCCCGCATTGCTGCGCACTCTGCCGAGCTTCTACGCGATTCAGGCGGCGCGGCCCTGCCCCCGCCCCTGCCCCCTCTGCCCCTACCCCCTGCTGAAACAGCCCGGCGCGGCGGAGGATTTCATGGAACCGGCGCGGTTTGCAGCCCTGCTTGATAAAATCGAAGCCTTTTCCGGGGACGCGGTGATTGATCTCTCCCTCTGGGGGGAAATCGCCCTGCACCCCCGCAAGATGGAGATATTCACCCTGGTCCTCTCCCGTCCGGCCCTGAGCCTGATCATCGAAACATCCGGCCTGGGCTGGAAGCGGGAGGAAATCGAGGCATTGGCCGCTGCCGCTTTTGCGCCGGACTGCAAACCCCGGCTCAACCGCATGGCCCCGCTTTCCTGGATCGTCTCGCTGGACGCCGCGGACAGCGCCCCCGCGCCGGGCGCGGCGTTCTCCGCCGGAGCGGACTGCGCCAAACTCCTGACCGGCCTCTTCCCCAAGGACGCCTATGTGCAGGCCGTCCGGGTGCAGGGGGAAGAAGACGCGGCGGAGCGCTTCTACCGCTCCTGGAAAGAGGCCGGGGCAAATATTATCATCCAAAAATACGATGATTTTTGCGGATTCCTGCCCAAGCGGCAGGCTTCGGACCTATCGCCGGTCAAGCGCCAGCCCTGCTGGCACCTGATGCGGGATATGAACATCCTGCTTGACGGGAGCGTTCCCCGCTGCCGGGAAGACCTGGCTGTTATGGAAGGAACCGGGCCGGCGCTGGGCAGCGCTTTTGACGAGCCGCTGGAGACCATCTGGTCACGGGGGGAGGAAGCCTACCGGGATCAGTGCGCCGGACGGTACGAGGGGATATGCGGATGCTGCGATGAGTACTATACCTTCAATTTTTAACGATACGATGCCCGCGTATACCGCGGTCGGCGGCGGCGAGCGGGGGGGAACCACGGGCCTTTCGGCGATCCTCCTCAACCGGGGGGGGCGTTATCCCCGGCGCACCCTCTTTCAGGAACTGGAAAAAGCCGGCTTCGACTGCATCATCTCGATGGAGGGCCCCCAGAAACGCTACGATCTGGAAGAACTGTCGAGCCGTTTCCCCTTTGTCCGCTTTATCCTGCTCAAAGAGGACTTGAGTCCGGGGGGGCAGATCAACCTGGCGGTGTCGGAGATAACCAGCCCCTTCTTCTTCGTCCTGTGGAACGATCTGCGGGTCCTCCATTCAGGCGGCGCGGCCCGGATGGTGGAGCGGCTGTTTTACTCCTCCCGGCAGGAGGCCAAGGGGCGGCTCTGTACCGTGCCGATCATCCAAAACACCCTGTTCGAGCCCCTGCCCACGCTGATAGCTCCGGTAATTCAGCGGGGCATGATCAAAACCCTGTTCTTCGCGTCCCGGCGCGAGGGCCTTGCGTCCCTGTACCCCTTTGACGGGGTTGGAATCTACGACCGGGACCGCTTCGTCCTCTTGGGCGGCTTTGACGGAAGCCTGACGAACCCCCACTGGCAGTTCATGGACTTCGGCTTCCGCGCCCACCTCTGGGGCGAAGAGATACGCTCCACCCAACTGGTGCGCCTCTCCTACAACGGGGCGATTCCATCGGAGGACAGCACCGCAGAGGAGAGCTACCGCCGCTTCTATCTGAAGAACCTCGCGCCGGTGTTCCGGGGGAATACCGCCCACCTCCCCTGGCGGCGCTTCCCCGGCTATCTGTTCCAGGCCGGGGGAGATCCCTTCCAGGCGGCGGCGAATTTCGCCGAAGGCCGCCGCTGGGTGCGGAGCAACAGCAGCCGCTTCCAGAAAGACGCCCGCTCCGTTACCGAGGGCTGGGAGCCCCCCGGCGAAGAGCAGCCGCTCCCGCCCCTGGACAGCCATGAGCGCGGCGGCGCGGCGCCGGAAAAATCGATCTTCCCGGAAAGCTGGAAATTCGGCCTGTCCATGAAAGGCCGCGCCGCACGGGAGCGGGCCAAGCCATGACCGCCCTGATCCTCCAGGCCCGGCTCGATTCAAGCCGGCTCCCCGGCAAGGCCCTCCTGCCCCTGGGCGGGCGTCCCCTTATCTTCCGGGTCATGGAGGCCCTGAAAACACTCCCGGTTGACCGGCACGTGCTGGCCTGCCCGGAGGACTGCGCCGCGCCCTTCGGCCCCCTGGCGGAGGAAGCGGGCTTTGAACTGTCCCCAGGCCCCAAGGAGGATGTGCTCCGCCGCTA
>JAITHH010000181.1 GCA_031280065.1 Treponema sp.
GTCCGCGCGGCCCTGGCAGACCGGCCCCTCCTTACCCCGGCGGCAAAAGCCGCCGGCGCGGGAGTAATTCCCCCCGCAGGCTCAGGACTCGGCGGACGGGTCATCGCGGCGGACTTGTCCGCCAGCGCTCCCCCGGCTTTCCAACTGCCCCCGGAATACACGGACGCGCCCATCAAAGGCATCCGCAAACTGATCGCCGACCGGATGTACCAGTCCCTCGCCGAAAGCGCCCAGTTCACCCTCAGCGCCCAGGCCCCGGTATCGCGGCTCCAGGAACTCCGCGCCCGTATGAAGGCCGATGGGGAAGCGTGGGGCCTTGGCAAAATCACCGTGAACGACCTGATCCTCTTTGCCGTGTCCCGGCTCCTCCCCCGCTATCCCTTCATGAACGCCCACAAGATCGGGGACACCCTCAGAACATTCACGCGGGTCCACCTGGGAGTCGCGGTGGACACCCCGCGGGGCCTCATGGTGCCGGTGATACGGAACGCGGATATGCTCCCCCTGGCCCAAATCTCCTCGGAGGCAAAGCGGCTCGCCGCAGCCTGTCAGGGCGGCGCGGCCAGGCCGGACGAGCTTTCCGGCTCCACCTTCACGGTAACGAACCTGGGGAGCCTGGGCGTTACCAGCTTTACCCCGGTACTCAACGCCCCGGAGGTGGGCATCCTGGGAGTCTGCGGCATCGGCCTCAAACCCGTGGCCGCGCCCCCCGGCGACCCCTGCGTGTGCGGCAGCAGCGGCGTCCGCTTCGAGCCCCATATCGGCTTTAGCCTGACCATCAACCACCAGGTAGTAGACGGCGCTCCCGCGGCCCGGTTCCTCAAAGCCCTGGGCGAAGCGGCAGCGGACATCGACCTGCTCTTGGCCGCAGGCTGAGGAAAGGAGCATCCATGTATGACACGATAATCATCGGCGGGGGGCCCGCAGGCTACCTCGCGGCGGAACGGCTGGGCCATCTTCACAAGAAGGTCCTTATTATAGAAGAAAACCATCTTGGGGGAACCTGCCTTAATGCGGGGTGCATCCCCACCAAGACCCTGCTCAACTCCGCGAAACTGTACGTTCACGCCAAGGAAGCGGGGAAGTTCGGGGTCAAGGCCGAGGGGGTTTCCTTTGACTGGCAGGCGGTTCAGGCGTGGAAGGCCGAGGTGGTTGCCAAACTCCGGGGGGGCATCGAGGCCCAGATGAAGCGCTTCGGGGTGGAGGTGATTGCGGGCCGGGGGGAAATTCTCGCGGGCCCTTCCGGGGACAAGCCCGCACGGGTGCGCTCCCATTCCGCTGGCGCGGCCGCGGAGCATGAGGGGCGGACGGTTCTGGTGTGCGCGGGGTCGGTTCCGGCGCTGCCCCCCATACCGGGCGCCAAAGACAATCCCCTGGTCGTGGACTCCACCGGGCTTTTGGCCCTGGAGACCGTGCCCAAGCGCCTTACGGTGATCGGCGGCGGGGTCATCGGGGTGGAATTCGCCGGGCTGTTTTCGGCCCTGGGCTGCGAAGTAACGGTGATCGAGATGATGGACGAGATCGTGCCCTTCATGGACCGGGAGCAGGCGCCGCTTTTGCGCCGGGCCATGAAGGGGGTGGAGTTCAAGCTGGGCTGCGCGGTGGAGAAGATCGAGGGGGCGGCGGTCCATTACCGCGCCAAGGACGGGAAGACGGAGCGGGCGGAGGCGGACCTCGTCCTCATGGCGGCGGGGCGGCGGCCTGTGGTGAATACCTGGGGGGCGGCGGCGGCGGGTCTGGACGTGAGTCCCCGTGGCGCTGCCGCGGACGACCGGATGCGGACTAATGTGCCGGGCATCTGGGCCGCGGGGGACGTTACCGGGAAGAGCCTCTTGGCCCATTCCGCGTACCGCATGGGGGAGGTTGCGGTGGCGGACATACTGGCGGCGCTGGAGGGCGGCGCGGGCAGCCGGGGGGCTGATCGCCGGGCCAACCGGTGGCGGAGCGGCGCGGTGCCCTGGGCGGTCTACGGGATCACCGAGGCCGCCGGGGTGGGGATCACGGAGCAGGAGGCTGAGGCTAGGGGCCTAGCTATTCTCAAGGCGAGTCTTCCCATGCGGGTATCGGGGCGGTTTGTCGCGGAGAACACGTTTCAAGGTCCGGGCGCGGTGAAGGTCATTGCGGACGCGGGGGATCGCCGTAGTGTGGGGGTTCCTGCGGTGGGGGCGTACGCGCCGGAGTTCATCTGGGGCGGGGCGGCGCTTATTGAGCAGGAGTTCCGCATAGAGGAAGTGAAGCAGTTGATATTCCCCCATCCTACGGTGAGCGAACTTATCCGCGATGCCGTGTGGGCGCTGGAGGATTAGTGATCGGGGAACAAAAACAGTAATGTGGGACCGGCGCCCGCTGGGGCTGCTAAAGCAGCCCCGCATTTCTAGAAAATGGGGAATTCGCTAGGGCTACGCCGTGCCGTATACATTGCTCAACGCCCTGCGGGCGCGTTTGCTTGGCGGGGGGTCTGGGGGGCCTGGGCCCCCCAGCGGGGGAGCGGGGGCAGGGCCCCCGCAAAAAAACAGAAGGAGTAAGAGATGCCTAAGTCAATCGTTGTTGACCCAAAGGAAGTGCGGAAGCCAGGGATGCTCAAGATCAAGGACATCCCGGTTAATCAGTATAAGGGCGATTTTAAGCGGGAGCTGGAGTTGTACGGCAAGGAACGGCTGCTGCGGATTTGGCACGACATGGCCGTGATCCGGGAGTTCGAGTCCATGCTCAACACCTTTAAGACTCAAGGGGCCTGGAACGG
>JAITHH010000233.1 GCA_031280065.1 Treponema sp.
CGTATGGACTGGATTATACCGTTCAGGCCAGTACCCCCGGCCTTCCGCCGTGCCCCGGCTTTTACCGGC
This sequence comes from Treponema sp., assembly GCA_031280065.1. The sequence continues at coordinate 70 of JAITHH010000233.1, forward strand.
AGGCCGTCTCTAAGCCAGCCGTATACTTTGATAAGGGCTTCGTCCCTATCACGTTCCCCGGTAGATCGGGCGGTCATGCGCTCCCCCGTTTCCTGGTTGACCATGCAGGCGTAGTAAACCCGCCCCCGCTTTTGAAGATAAAACCGCTTCATATACCTCTCCTTCGCGGGTTTGGCCCGCCATAAGGTATACGCTGTTCTCGTTTCCCCCTAAAAAGACTCAGGACTCAAGTTTTGTCATACCTTTGTCATAGTTGGCTTTGCGCCTCCCTGACCCCCATAGCTAATTCTTTGTACCGCAACGAATTAGCTATGGCCTTGAACTGTGTTCCACACCAATTGGTGTGGAATGGCGCTCTATCTGCTCAATGGGCGCTGCCCCCCTATGCAGGCCGGCTCGCCCCCCGCTATACTGCCCCCCAGGAGACACCATGGAACCTGCCAAACAATCCCTATTCAAAAAATTCACCCAAGGCTATACCTTCAAAATCCTCATGCTCATCGCGCTCGTGCTGCTGCTGCTCATCCCCCTCGCCATGATCAAAGGACTGATCTATGAACGCAACCGTACCGCAAACGAAGCCGAAGAAGGCGTCATGGAAGCCTGGGGCAGCCAGCTCGCCGAAGCCGGGCCGGTGATTGCCCTTCCCGGCGTCAAAACCACCGAAGTACGCACCAAAACCGAGCGCGAAGGGGAAACAATCGGCATTACCAACACGCCTTTCACCCTGCTCATCGCCCCCCGTCAGTTGAACATAACCGCGGAATTCAAAACCGAGGTGCGCAGACGCGGAATCTTCTCCGTGCCGCTCTTTTCCGGCAGCCTCAGACTCTCCGGCAGCTTTGACCCGGCGCCGGCGCTCGCCTCCCTGGGCCCGGACGAACACATCTCGCTGAACCAGGCGGAATTAATCATCGCCCTTTCAAGCCAAAAGGGAATCAGACGAATCGACCGCGCCCGCTGGAATAGCGGCGAACTGTTTTTCCAGCCGGGGAACCGGGGCCTCAACCTCTCCCGCCTGTACACCGGCCAGAGTTCCGGCATTTTCGCCGCGCTTCCCGGCTTTGAAAACAGCGCCGGGGAATTCGACATTACCATCGCCATTCAGGGCGGCCAGTTTGTCCGCTTCCTTCCCGTCGGGCAGGACACCCGCGTCAAAATCGCCGCGGACTGGGCCTCGCCGTCATTCCAAGGCTCGTTCCTCCCCAATGAATCGAACATCAGCGACAGCGGCTTTGACGCGGTATGGGACGTATCCTACCTAAGCCGCGACATTCCCCTGTACTGGAAAGCCGGCGATGAGCGCGATTACTCAGCGTCCCTCTTCGGGGTGAATTTCTTCCGCGCCATCGACACGTATTCACTGAATACCAGGGCGGTTAAGTACGCGATTCTGTTTTTAATCGTCCCGTTTTTAACGCTGTTCCTGCTGGAGATTTTTGCCGGGAAACGGATTCACCCGATTCCCTACCTGCTTTCGGGAATCGCCAACGTCGTCTTCTATCTGCTGCTGCTCTCCCTTTCCGAGCAGATGCAGTTCTACTTTGCCTACCTTGCCGCCGCAAGCGCCGTTACCGTGATGATGACGCTCTACTCCCGCTCCCTGCTGCCGTCATGGCAAAAGAGCTGGTACATGGGGCTGGTGGTGCTGCTCTCGTATGTGCTGCTCTACGCGGTGCTCAACGCCGAGTCCTACGCGCTGCTCATCGGCTCAGTGGGGACGTTTATCGTGGTGGGGCTGGTCATGTTCCTGACCCGCAAGCTGGACTGGTACGGCCAGGATCACACCGGCTAACGCCCGCCGCGCTCCCCCTGGGGGCCAAGGAGGGGAGGCCTGGGCACTGTCAACAACTTAAGAAAGTTAAGGGGGGCGCACCCCCCTCGCTCCAGCCCTGCGGGCTTCCGCTACCCCCCATGCGGGGCTGGACGCTACGCCGGCTTGCGTCCGAGTACCCCCGCAACGCCCCCGCCACGTAAACACGCCCGTAGGGCGTTGACCGCGTGTTGCGGCACGGCGTAGCGCTCACAATCTCCCCTATTAGCACATATGCGCGAAGGCTTTAGCCTGAGCAGTGCGCAGCCGGGGGGCATCGAACCTTTGGTTCGCGGCCCGGTCCCCCCTTTAAGTTGTTGACAGTGGGGGCCTGGGCCCCCCGGCCGCGCCAGAGCCAGCGATCCCCATACGTCAGCGGGAAATTCGCAGGGTATACGTGATTTCCCAGCGACCGCCCGGCTGGAGGGCGAGGCTATGGACGGGAATGATGCAGGTGGACTGGTATTGCTCTTCCTCCGCGCCGGAATGGGCGGTCCTGACCGGGATAACCCACGCCTCCCACGCCTGATCCGCACCGAGGCTGAGGAGGGATTCATTCCTGAGGTCTTCTATCTCCAGCGTGCGGACCAGGCCCGCTTCACCCTCCGGCGGCCCTTCCTCCTTCTGGCCGCTCTGCCGCAGGACAAAGAGCCGCTGGAAACCCGGCCCTTCCCCAGGCAGGGAGAGGTCTATCTCCGAAAGAAAGCGGAAGCGCAGGAAATCCGTTCCCCGGTTGGTCAGGCCGTACCGCACCAGGACGGTGTCCTTTTGTACCTGATAGGCTTTTTCGATCTCCACGCTTCCAAAGGGAAGATTCGGCTTGGGCGCAAGACAGAAGCGGACTTTGCCGCGGGACTTGTCCATCTCCGCCGTCTCATAGCGCTCGCCGCCGCAGCGCCGGGCGCCGGACAGCCGCCCGGTCATCATGTCCTCGATAGAAAGCGCGGCGGGAATCAGACTGTCGGCAAAGGCGGAACGCCGCAGACCTTCCCTGCCGGAACCCCGCGTCGGGGCCAGGGTATCCAGATAGTTCCAGGCGCGGGGCAGGCAGTCAAGCTCGAAGACCGAAGCCCCGGCGCTTTTGACATAGCAGTTGATCTGCTCCTGCTGGAAGAGGTATTCATCTTCCCCGTCCAGATCGAAATCCAGCGCCATGACCGAGGGGACAAAGCCCCCCTTCTCCCTGGTGGTTTTTTCCGCGCTCAGAAGGGCCCGGTACGCGGCGCCTCTGAGCGCCCGGCGGTAGATGCCTCCGCCGGGGCAGAGGGTATCGCAGCCCTGGGCCTTCCAGAGTTCCTCCCGCGCCGTGCGTTTGCGGGATTTGTCGCCGCGCAGGTGGTTGATGAGGAGGTGGGTGAACATCATTTTGGCGTAGATGCCGTTGGCTTCGGGGCAGTCGATGAGGAACTGCCGGGGGTGGGAGAGGCTGTTCCGGCTTTCTCCTTCCTTGTCTGCGGAAGGGCAGGCGCTGGTCTCGGCGGAGGAGGAGAAGCAGGCTTTGCGTAAGCCCCGCCGGTTTTTACAGAACTTCCCCGGCGTTGTTAATTCAGCAAAGGGCGCCGCCCGCGAAAGCTCCTCAAAGAAGCGGCAGATTTTAGATTCCCCGGAGGAGGACCCGCCGGAACCGCGGCAGAATTGGGGGAAGAGCGAAACAATTCCGCCGGGGGGAATATGGGCGGCCATATCAGTCAAGACCGCGAAGGGCCCCCGGGCGTCCGCTTCCCGGTTCAAAGCGGTGGAAAAGGGAAAAACGGTGAGCAATTTGCCCTGATCCTCGCTGATACAGGGGGCATACAGGGCGTCCCCGGACAGGCCCGCGGCCAGGAACTGTTCTTCCCCCAGGAAAGCGTAACTGAGGCCGCAGGTATTGAGCGTCCCTATCAGGTTCTGTTCCCAGGCCAGGGCGGGCAGCCAGCAGCCCTGGGGCTTCTTGTTGAAGTGCGTCCGCAGGTAGGTGGTCAAAAGTTCTATCTGGCCTATTTTATCGGCCAGGGGGAGGAGGGGGAGGAGGGGTTCGTAGAAGCCGCCGCCCAGGAGTTCTATCTGTTTACGGGCGGTGAGGTCTTTGATGAGCATGAGGAATTCGGGGTGGGCCTTTTCGATCCATTGGAGCACCACGCCGGAATAGTGGATAACCGCCGGGATTTTGGGGAAGCTGTGAAGGGCGACCACAAACGGTTTAAGGCGTTCGCGGTACAGCCGCTCCAGTTCCTCCTCGGCGGTTCCATAGGGGGCGTGGTTATGGGAGCCTATGATCAGGTTAAAAGGGGCGCTCATCTCCTTATATTTTCGTCTGTTTTGGGTGTTCTAAATAGCGGAAAGAGAAAAAAGACGGGCGGGCGCTGAGGCGGCGTATGCGGTAAGCGCCCCCCGCGCCCCCGCCTAATCCGTCAGCGCGAAAACAGCCGATTCGATAAAGTTGAGTATAATAGAACGCTGAACCGGCTCCAGCTTCTCCTCCGCAGCAAGGTACGCCTCCCAAAGCCCGGTAAAATGAACCGCCTCCCGCCGGTCCAGGGGCAGCCGCTTACCCGCCAGCGCCGCCTCGCT
>JAITHH010000238.1 GCA_031280065.1 Treponema sp.
TCCCGGATAAATTCACTCTTCTCCCGCAAACTAATGTTCCCCGTCTTCAGCAGCAGCACATTCGGAACCTCCGGGTCCAGCCGCACCTTCCCCCCGGACTCCTTTATCATCCGCAGCAGCCGGTCTATCTTGATCAAAGACACCTTCCGTAATTCAACCCGAGCGCACCCCTCCCGCTCCTTTATCGAAGTAACCGCAATGTCCCGGCACAGAATACGCAGCTCCGCCAGCGCCAGTAATGACGACGCCTCATCCGGCGGCGGCCCAAACCGGTCCACTATCTCCACATAAACCCGCTCCAGCTCCTCACGGGTCTTCACCGAGGCGATCTTCTTGTACACCTCCATCTTCTCCTGCGCCGAATCGATGTAGCCGTCCGGGATAAAGCCCGTGTACTCAAGCTCCAGCAGCGCATCCGTCTCCCCCTCGTAGTTCTCGTCCTGCAAACGCCGCACCGCGTCGTCCAGCAGCCGCAGGTACAGGTCAAAGCCCACGGAGTAAATGTCCCCGCTCTGCTCCCGGCCCAGGAGATTCCCTGCCCCCCGGATTTCCATGTCCTTCATGGCTATCTTAAACCCCGACCCCAGTTCGGTAAAATCGGAAATCACCTGGAGCCGCTTCATCGCCACATCGGTCAAAGCCCGGTCCTTGGGGTAGAAGAGGTAGGCGTAGGCCACCCGGTCTGAACGGCCCACCCGCCCCCGAAGCTGGTAAAGCTGCGAGGCCCCGTACACATCCGCCCGGTCGATGATGATCGTGTTCACGTTGGGAATGTCGATGCCGTTCTCGATGATCGTGGTGGACACCAGCACATGAAATCCCCCGTGGACAAAGCGGTGCATCACATCCTCAAGCTCCCGCGCATCCATCTGGCCGTGGGCCGTGTCCACCAGCATCTCCGGGACCAGCCGCTCCAGCATCAGCCGCGTCTCCCGTAAGTCTTCAACGCGGTTATGGAGGTAGAATATCTGGCCGTGGCGTTCCGCTTCCTGACGGAGCGCCGCGGCCAGACGCTCCTCGCTGAATTCCTCTATCACCGTTTCGATGGGATGACGGTTCCGCGGCGGGGTGGACAGGAGGCTCATGTCCCGGATTTTGAGCAGACTCATGTGGAGGGTGCGGGGGATGGGCGTCGCCGAGAGGGCCAGGCAGTCCACGGTGGTCTTGATTTCCTTGAGCCGCTCCTTGTCCCGCACCCCGAAGCGCTGTTCCTCATCCACGACCAGGAGACCCAAGTCTTTGAAGATCACGTCCTTCTGAATGATCCGCTGCGTGCCCACCAGGATGTCAATCTCGCCCTTTTTCACGGCGGCCAGGTTCTTCCGTATTATCGCGGCTTCCACAAAGCGGGAAAGCATAGCGATCTGTATGGGGAATTGGGCGAAGCGCTCTTGAAAGTTCTCGAAGTGCTGTTCCGCCAGGATGGTGGTAGGCGCGAGGAAGGCCACCTGCTTGCCCCCCATCACCGCCTTAAAGCAGGCCCGCACCGCCACCTCGGTCTTGCCGTAGCCCACATCCCCGCAGATCAGCCGGTCCATGGGGAAGGGCTTCTCCATGTCCTCTTTGATTTCCTCCACGCAGCGGAGCTGGTCCGGGGTTTCCTCAAAGGGGAAGGCGGCCTCGAACATGGTCTGCCACTCGCTGTCCTGGGGAAACGCGAAGCCCGGTGACTGTTTGCGCCTGGAATAGAGGGCGATGAGCTGCTCCGCGATGTTCTCCACGGACTTCCTCACGCGGCTTTTCCGGCCCTCCCATCTTTTGGAGCCCAGCATATCTAGGCGCGGCGAGGCCCCATCCTTGCCGATGTAGCGCTGTACCAGGTTCACCTGCTCGATGGGGACAAAGACCACTTCCTCCTCGGCGTATTCGAGCTGTACATAGTCCCGCTCGTGGCCCTGGGCCCGGACCCGCTCGATGCTCTTGAACAGGCCGATGCCGTAGTTGACGTGTACGACGTAATCGCCGGGGTTGAGTTCCACAAAGGTATCGATGGCGACGCTCCGGGCGTTTTTGAGGGAACGGGGGGAGCGCTGGCGGCGGCCAAATATCTCGTTTTCCTGGATGAGCATGAATTTAACCTCCGGCATGGCGAATCCGGCGGAGAGGGGTAAAGCGGCGATGGTCAGGGAGGGGGAAGTCTCCCCACGGGGGCGCATTGCATTGCGACCCGGTCCCCCCGGTTGGCCTGCTTGGGCCGTGTCCCGCAGTATCTCGGTAATACGGCCCGCCTGAATGTCCGACTCGGCAGCCACAAAGAGGTCCCACTCATCCCGCATAAGCGCGGTAAATTCCTCTTTAAGGTAGTTGATGTTGCCGAAAAAACTCCGGGACGGCTCACAGCCCAGGGACAGACGGCGCTCCTTCCCCTTCAGGTTCATAAAGGAGACCTGCCGGGGCATCCGGGCCGCGATTTCCCGGAAGCCCCGGAATATCCGGTCTGGCCGGGGAACAGCCCGCTCCCGGCTGACCTGCTGGTACAGGCGCTCATACTCCCGATCCATCACTTCCTGGGCGTTTTCCAGCCGCTCCCGGTCCAGGCAGAAGAGGGTTCCCCCCTCCCCGATATACCCGGTGATCAGAGACGGCTCGTCAAAGGCCAGGGGAAACAGGAGTTCCTCCCCCGGCGCGGTCCCCTTGGTCCTCAGCGCATCCAGCACGGCCCGGCCCTGATCGGGGAATTCCTCCGCCCCGGCCAGGGTTTGCCCCAGCCGGTCAATGCGCTCGTCCGTCCAAACCAGTTCCTTGCGGGGCCGGATCACCAGTTCTTCCACCCGCTCAAGGCCGCTCTGATCCAGGGGATCGAAGCGCTTGATCGATTCCACCTGGTCAAAGTCGAAGAGGACGCGGCAGGCGGTATCATCCCCCCCCATGAGGATGTCCAGCACTTCCCCGCGCAGGGCAAATTCACCGGGCGTCTCGACACGGGGGACGCGGGTATAACCGTAAGCGGTCAGGGTCCGGGCCAGCGCCGGGGTGTCGATGCCGCCGCCGGGTTTCAGCCTGAGGAGGAGGCCGCTGAGGTAGTCAGGCGGCGGAAGCGGGGTCAGGAAGGCCCGCTCCGGGACGATGACGATGCCCGGCGGCCCGGCGGCCAGGGCCGCGAGGATCGCGGTGCGCTCCCCAAACACCGCCGATGCCGGGGGAATCTCCCGGTACGGCATGGTTCCCCACCAGGGCAGGACCGGCGCGGAAATTCCCAGGGCGCGGAGGTCAGACGACAGGGCCGAGGCTTCCGGTTCGGTGGGGGTAACGGCCAGGAAAGTCCCCGGGGCGGCGCGGGAGAGGTCCGCTATGAGGAAGGCGGCGGCGGAACCTTCAGCCCCCTCGATCTCGATGGGGAAATTCCCCCCGGTAAAGGCGGCGCGGATGCGTTCAAAGGCCGGAGCGTTGCAAATCTTCTTATGAAAGGCGGGAAAGGATGGGGCCATGCCGAAACCTTACGCGCCGCTGTCTGGTATCATGGAGCAGCTTCTCATCTTACTGATAATCTTATCGGAAAACAGTATCCCCGCAAGTCCGGTAACGGCGGCTGCGGCGAAAATCAGCAGGAGCAGCTTCCATCTGCCCCGGATTGCGGCGTTCCCCATGAGGGTGGAACTGAGCGCCGATGGGACCCGGGCCAGGGAGGAGATGAGCAGGAAGCGGACGAGGCTCATGCCGCTGAGGGGGACAAGGTAGGTCAGGGCGTCCTTGGGCGTACCGGGGATCAGGAACAGGGTGAAGACCGCCAGACTGGTCTTGCGGGTGTTTTGCAGAAAGGCGAAGCGCCCGCTGCTGCGCGGGGAGATGAGCTTTTGCGCCAGGGGCGCTCCGAAACGCCGTACCAGCGTGAAGATCAGGCCCGACGCCGCCCCGGACCCCGCCAGGCAGAGGGCAAGGCCGCCTAGGGCTCCGTAGGCCGCGCCGGCCAGGAGTTCCACCGGCTCTCCGGGGATCACGGCCACAACCACCTGGAGAACCTGCAAGCCCAGAAGGGCGCAGACCCCTTTCCAGCCCAGGCCCTGTATCCAGCGGCGGAATTGCTCCTGGTGCGCGGGTTCCCGCAGTTCCCTGAACACAGGCCAGAAGAGCAGGCCCAGGGCCCCGGTGAGGATCACGAAGATGCAGAGCAGAACGATGAAGCGCATTTTTGTTCCCATGATTAAGCAAGGACAGTATAATGAGGCGGTGAGCCGGTAACAAGTAACAGGCGCAATCAACTATTTGAGGTGCGTGGAGGGTATTTCCGGCACCAGGACTCCTGCATTTACTTAATGTTTAGATTTTCAGGCTCGTGCCTGCGGCTCACCCTCTCCGCATCCTCCCGAAACACCACATCAAGACTCCAGTGCAGCCGGTTTTCTACCGGCCAGTGACCCCGGATGTTCCGGTAAAACTCCCCGGCGCTCTTGTCCGCGCTGCTGATATAGTACCGCTCCGTCCATTTCCCCGCCCCGTTCCCGGTTTCCTCCCGGTAACACCGGTACCATATTATCGTTTTAAGGTCTTTCCAATTTCCCTTTCCCTATCTCTGTTTGACATCCCATAGCATCTATCGTTACCGTCCCTTCCCGGATGTCCAGCAAGTCCAGCAGTTTCGGTATCGCCGTGATTTCATTGCTTTTTTCATCTACCGCTACCTGCCCCAACACTATCTGCTCGTCCCCTACCCACGCGCTCACCACATGCACCGGGTCTTCCCCCCGCTGCCCGCTCCCCCGTATCGTTTTCCCGTCGATGTTCACTTCC
>JAITHH010000249.1 GCA_031280065.1 Treponema sp.
CTTTTTCCCCGGAGCATGGGGCAGTGCCCCTCATGGGGACAGGGCGCGACGGGCGGGAATCCCCGGCTCATCAGGGCGTCCCGCAGGAGGGCGATAAGCTCCCCCGAAGCGGGAATCCCCGGCTCCACCGCCAGGATAGCCCCCGAAGGGGCTGCCAGCGAAACCAGCATATCCGCATATCTTGCGGCAGGGACGGCGTTCCCCCGGAAGGAGCCGCCGGAAACTTCGTTCAGTACCTGGACCGCCGTCACCAGCGCGGCCCGCTGCCCCCGGATAGGGGAGCCCAAGCCGGCCCGGATGGTCTTGATCCGCCAGGGGCCCGCGCCTTCGGAACCGCCGGCCCCGGTCAGCGCGGCAAAGAGCCGTTTCCCCGCGTCCAGGGCCGCCCCGGCCCGGTCAAGACAGCGGAATTCCAGGCTGATCCCCCGGAGCTCAGGCCGGGCGATCCACAAGGCCAGGGGCAGGGTGAGGGGCCCGGACCCGATGTCCGTTACCGCATCCCCATCCTTCAAGGCCAGGGGCAGGGCCGGGAGCAGCCGGGCAAGGCGGTAGACGTTCCAGGGCAGAAAGTAGCGGAGGTACGCGGAAAGCAGGGGCGGCTTGTTGAGGTAGTCCGCTGGCCGCTCGCTCCGGCTGTAGGTGAGCAGCCCTGAAAGTTCGGCCACATCCCGGGGCAGGGCCGCGGAGAACCGGCGGGGCAGGGGAAAGACCGCGTCCAGGCGGGCTTGCAATTCCGCAAGGCCCCGGCGGACGCCCTCATCTAAGGCGGGAAAGAGCCGGGACGGCAATTCATCCCTTCCCGCGGCGCGGTCCCGTGTCTTTCCGGGAGGGCCGGATCTCGATACTGACCGGGATCAAGGCGTAGCCTAGGTCCTTCCTGATCCGGTTCCGCAGATACGCGATATAGGGTTCATTCACCGCCTGGGGCCGGGAAACAAAGAACGCAAAACGCGCCGGATTCGCCGAGGTCTGTACTCCGTACTTGACCTTGAACCGCGTCTGCGGACCCGACGGGGGCGGGTACTCCGCAAGCCAGCGCTCCAGGGCCTGATTCAGGGCCGCGGTTTCAGTCCGGCGGTTAAGCTGGGCGTATACCCGCAGGGCGGTGTCCAGGAGCTTCTCTACCCCCGCGCCGTCCAGGGCGCTCACCGCCGCGATGGGGGCGAATTCCATCTTGCCGAAGAGAAAGCGTATCCGGTCGGAAACCGCGGCAAAGCTGTTCTTCACCGGCGGCATCGCGTCCCACTTGTTGAGGGTCAGGATGATCCCCCGTCCCCGGTCATGGGCCAGGGCCGCGATCTTCTTATCCTGTTCGGTGAGCCCCTCCTGGGCGTCTATCATCAGGAAGACAATATCCGCCTCTTCGATGGATTTGATAGCCCGGTTCACCGAGTAGTATTCGATGTTCTCTGTAACCTTGGTCTTGCGGCGGATTCCCGCGGTGTCCAGTACCTGGAAGGCCCGGCCCTTGTAGGAGAAGGCCCCCTCCACCACATCCCTGGTGGTGCCTGGCACGGGGCTGACAATCGACGCCTCCGAAGCGGTGAGCCGGTTCGACAGGGTGGACTTGCCCGTATTGGGCTTGCCTAAGAGGGCGATACGGATGGGCCTGGTTCCCGCTTCACCGGCCTCGATACGGGAGAAGTCCAGGGCCCCGGCAATGGCCTGTTCAAGCTCCCCCACGTTGTCCCCATGCTCCGCAGAGATCAGGAAGACCTGCCTAAACCCGCAGGCCAGGAGGTTCCAGGACTCTCCGGTCAGACGGCCCCCCTCGGTCTTGTTCACCGCGGCCAGGAGCCGGTCCTGATAGGGCCGCAAAAGCTCGATAAATTCCTCATCCTCCGGGGTGAATTCCCCCGCCTCCAGGACGAGGACGATCAAGTCCGCCCGCCGGATAGCCTCCAGGCTGCGCTCCGCCACCACGCCGTCCAGGGAATCCCCGTCCCGGTCCAGCTTAAAGCCCCCGGTGTCGATGAGTCTGAGGGGTTGCCCCGCGATAAAGGCGTCCGCCTCCACGGGATCCCTGGTTACGCCGGGGCTAGGGTCCGTGATGGTCCGCCGCCGGCGCAGGAGCCGGTTGAAGAGGGTGGACTTGCCCACATTGGGCCGTCCGGCCAGAACCACCAGAGGCAGATTCCGGTACGTGAGTCCGGGATTCCATTCCATAACGGTCAATCCGGCGGAAAGCGTTCGGCCATCCATTCCGCGCTCAGGGCCGCTATCTGCCCGTAGGACGAAGCGCTGAGGGCCTTGTCCACCAGGGCGCAGCAGTCCCGCAGGGAAACGCCCCGGATAATCCGCTTGACCCGGGGGATGGACGAGGCGGTCATGCTGAATTCGTCAAGCCCTAAGCCCAGGAGCAGGGGGGTAAAGCTGGTATCCCCGGCCATCTCCCCGCACATAGCCGCCTTGATCCCCCCGGCATGGGCCGCGTCGATGATCTGCTTGAGGAGCCGGAGCACCGCGGGATGGGTGGGCTGGGCCAGGTAGCTGACCTTCTCATTACCCCGGTCCACCGCCAGGGCGTATTGTACCAAATCGTTGGTGCCGATGGAGAAAAAATCCGAGCGCCTGGCCAGAATGTCAGCGGTCATGGCCGCGGATGGAATCTCGATCATCACGCCCGTCTGAATGACCTCGGCAAAGGACTCCCCACGGGTAACGCACTCCGCCTTGACTTCCTCCCAGATGGCAAGGGCCTGCTCCAGCTCCTCGATCCCGGAGATCATGGGGAACATGATCCGCACGCTGCCCTCGGCGCTGGCCCGCAGTATGGCCCGGAGCTGGGTTTTAAACATCTCAGGCAGGGAGAGGCAGAGGCGGATGGCCCGCCAGCCCAGGAGGGGGTTTTTCTCATTCCCCCCCTGGAATTCGGGAAGCACCTTGTCGCCCCCCAGGTCCAGGGTACGGATGGTAACCGGCCGTTTCCCCATCGCCCGGATCACCCTGCGGTAGGCGAGGTACTGCTGCTCCTCGTCCGCAGTCTGACCGGGGGTGAGGAAGAGGAATTCGGAACGGTACAGGCCGATCCCTTCCGCGCCGAAGCGGAGGGCGGGTTTGGCCTCCTCTGGAATCTCGATATTGGCTTTCAGGCTTACCCGGCGGCCATCGGTCGTTTCAGCGGGCAGGGATTGGAGCACCGCCAGGGCGTCCCCCTGTTTTTGGTATTCAGCGATATGCTGCTGATACCGGGCCAGCGCCTTACCGCCGGGCTTGACGGCTACTTCTCCGAGACCGCCGTCCACCGCCAGAACATCGTCATTCCGTATCTCCCTGGTGGCGGTGGAAAGGCCCAAGACGGCGGGGATACCGAAGGCTTGGGCGAGGATCGCGGTGTGAGAGGTTCTGCCCCCCTGGTCCATCACGATTCCCTTGACATGTTCCCGGTTCATGGTCAGCACATCCGAGGGCATGAGGTCGCGGGCCACCAGGATCACATCTTCGTCAATGTCCGCCAGGGACTGTTTCTTGATGGACAGGAGCCGGTTAACCACCCGGCTGGCCACATCGGTTATGTCAGAGGCCCGCTCCCGTAAGGAGGGTTCCGGGGAAGCAGCCAGTTTCCGGGACATCTCCGAGGCGATATCCCAGACCACCCACTCGATGTTCTCCAGGCGCGATGCCAGTCCCGCTTTGATCTGGCCCAGAAAATAAGGGTCCTCAAGCATCATCAGATGAGAGGTGAAAATATCCGCCTGTTCTTTGCGTATTTCTGTCAGCGCCCGGTCTCTAAGGGCCGTGATCTCCCCGGAAGCCTCGGCAGCCGC
>JAITHH010000021.1 GCA_031280065.1 Treponema sp.
ATGGTTGGACGGATTATCGTTTTATTGTTACTTATCATCGTGATGGCCTTCGGGGGCATCGTGTGGTTTGACTACCTCAATGTGATTGACGCGAAGACCGTCCTGGCGCCGCTGTACCGCCTTATCGGGCTGGAGGGGCGCAGTCAGCCCAAGGTGCCGGAGGGCGAAGAATACCTTTCCTTAGATGCCGAACGTCTGGCCGTGCGCCTGGAAGCCCTGGAACTGCGGACCCTGGAAATGGATAAACAGGAACAGGAGATGCAGAACCGCCGGGGCGAGATCGAACAAATGGCCCAGGAACTCGAAGAACGGCAAACAGCGCTGGATGAACGGGAAAAATCCTTCAATGCCTTGTCGGAACAAGCCGAAATTAGAAGCAGAAACGTTGAACAGAACGCCCGGTACTTGAACGGAATGCCCCCGGAAAACGCGGTGGGCATCATTGCCGCGATGGATGACCAGGACGCTATCGACGTACTCCGTAAGACCGAAGAGATTGCCCAGGCGGAGGGCAGCGCTTCCATCGTGTCCTATTGGCTGTCCCTCCTGCCCCCTGAACGGGCGGCGGAGCTTCAGCGCAAAATGGCCGGGAGGCCCCCCCGCGTGAATTAGCGCCGGTCCAGCGGAATCAGATCACAACGAGGAGGCCAGCCGGTGATGCAGTTATCTCCCGCTCTTAAAAGCGCGGAAAACGTTCAGGCGGCTCAGATTCAGCCTGGGGCGGAGGATTCCGGCGTCATGCGCCGGGCCAAGGCCGGAAAAAAAGACGGCCTGGGGGTCTTCGGCAAGCTGCTTGCGGGATTGCTCAAAAATACCCATAGCCAGGAGGCCTGCGGGCAGACAGAAGCCTCCGGTCTTACCGGGGCGCAGGCCCCCGGTAAGAAGCCGGGCGCGGTCCGGGGAAAAGAAGCCGCTGCGGGTGAGAAAGCGGATGAATTGTCTGCCGGAGTGAAAGTGAATTCCTCCCGGCGCAAAGCGGGAAGCAAAGCTGCCGGCGGCGGCGGCGCGGCCATCGGGGAGAAAGAGCAGGCTCCGGCCGCCCTCAAAGGGGAGAATTCCGCCCGCGAGCCCGCGAAAAAACAGAAGATTGACGATGAAGCGGCGCTGGCGGCTCTGCCCCAGCCGCTTCAGGATGCGCCGGATTCCGGGTGGGCACTGCTGTTTCCAAACGGCGGGGCGGGGGAAGCGGGCGGCTTTGCTGGCATCCGGCAAGCTGCCCTGGCCGCTGGTGAACCCCTGCCGGAGGAAACCGGCATTAGTTCCGGGGAAATGGCCGCCCTTTCAGACGCTTTCGCGGCCCTTACCGGGAAAGGGCTGCGCGGACGCCGGAATTCCGCCCATGCCGCCGCCGGAAAGGAAGAGACCCCCGCGGACAAACCGGCGGAGCGGATCGCCGGGCGCAAGGGCCGGGAACCTGCTGCGGAGACCGCCGAAAAAACGGGGAAAAGCGCCGCCATGAGGGACCGGCGGAAAGAACGGCTCGATATGCAGGTGCAGGATTGGCGGATGAATACCCCGGCGCAGGTTTCCCCGCAGGCGGAACTCGCGGGCCGGGAGGGTGCGGGGGCCGCCGCGCCGGGGGAAGCCGAACTGAGCCTGGAACTCCCCGGAAGCGGCAGGGCGCGGGGGGAGATCAGGGCGGAGGGGGAAAGCCGTCCCGCCGCCAGTTTCCAGGATATGCTTGCGCGGGAACTCCGCCAGAACTTCGGCGGCGACATTGTCCGCCATGCGGCAATTCTCCTGCGGGACGGCGGCGAGGGGACCATTCGTCTTTCCCTCAAGCCCGAATCTTTGGGAAATGTAAAGATACAGCTCGAAATGGCCGAAAACAAGGTAACAGGTCATATCATCGTGGAAAGCGATGAAGCCTTCCGCGCCTTTGAACGGGAGATACGTTCCCTGGAGCAGGCGTTCAAGGAGTCCGGCTTTGACGGGGCCAGCCTGCAAATGGCGGTGGCGTCCGGGAGCGGACAGGAAGGCCGGGGCCGGCAGGGGAGCGGAGCGGACTTCCCCGGGGCGGAGGAATACGCCGCCCGTATCGCGGCGAGCGGGTATGATCGCGCCGGGGAAGACGAAGCGCCGGCAGAGGAGTATATCTTCTCCTCCGGTCAAGGCCAGTCCCCGATCAATATGCTGGTATAATAGGAGAAAAACGGTATGGCACTAGAAGCGGTTATGAGCGCCCAGGAAAAGGCCCAGCTTGCCTTTGAAGTGGATGCGTTAAACAAAGGCGTCCAGCAGGGGAAAAAGCCCCAGCAGAGCCTTGGAAAGGATGACTTTCTCAAGATACTGATCACCCAGCTTTCTTATCAGGACCCCACCGCGCCAATGGAGGACAAGGAGTTCATCGCGCAGATGGCCCAGTTCTCCGCTCTGGAACAGATGACCAGTATGGCCGGCGATTTTAACCGCCTGGCGAATATGCTTACCGGCAATGAGGCGGTTTCCGCCTTGGGCAAGCCGGTGGAGCTGATCGATGGCGAGCGGGTTGTGCAGGGGACGGTGCGGGCCGTAACCAGGGACGATGTTCCCCGGATACTGGTGGACGGCGATTATTACGATTGGAACCAGGTAACTAAGGTTTTTGAGGAGTAAAGGCTTATGATGCGATCATTGTTTTCCGGCGTATCGGGATTGCAGAATCATCAAACCCGCATGGATGTGATTGGCAACAACATATCCAACATCAACACCACCGGCTTCAAGCGGGGCAGAGTGGCGTTCCAGGATATGCTCTACCAGCAGTTGTCCGCCGCGTCCCGGCCCTCCGAAGAGGTCGGCGGCGTAAACCCCAAAGAGGTGGGCTTGGGGATGAGCATTGCCTCCATCGACACGATCCACACCCAGGGTTCCCTCCAGACCACCGGCGTGGGAACCGATCTGGCCATATCGGGAAACGGTTTTTTCGTCTTGAAAGAGGGGGAAAAATCCTACTACACCCGCGCCGGGGATTTTGCCGTGGACCAGGCGGGGACTATGGTAACTCCAGCCAACGGGATGCGGGTTCAGGGCTGGATGTCCCGGACCATTGACGGCGAACAGGTGCTGGACACCTCCCGCGAGGTGGAAGACCTTGTCATCCCCGTGGGGGGTAAAGACCCCGCCCGGGCCACAACCGGGGTGAATTTCGCCTGTAACCTGGACAAGCGCACTCCCTTCATCGCCGAAGGGGCCAACCGGGCGGACATTGCGCGGGGCACCTGGGGCACGGAGATCAAGGTGTACGATACCTTTGGGCTTCCCCACATTCTGCGGGTGGAATTCAACCGGGTTCCCGGGGAGAACAACAGTTGGAACGCCCAGGTAACGGTGGACCCCGAAGCCGCGGAAGCGACGAATACCGCTGTGGGCCTAGGCGAAGAAGCCCCTGCCGCCGGGGGAGCCAATGCCTTTACGGTGAATTTCTCCAACCTGGGGAACCTGGCGGGCGTGGTAGACGCTGGCGGCAACGTTTCCCCCGAAGAAGGGGCCGTAACCATGCGGGTGGCCTTTGATGTGCAGCAGGCCGCTCCCGGCGAGGATGGAGCCCTGGTACGGCAGGAATTCACCCTGAACTTGGGAACGGTAGGGGGCCTGGTGAATACCATTACCCAGTACGCGGAGACCAGTACGACCAAGGCGTTTGAGCAGGACGGCTATACCATGGGCTATCTGGAGAACTTCAAGATAGACCAGAGCGGGATTATCACCGGGGTGTACTCCAACGGCACAAGCCGGTCTTTGGGGCAGGTGGCCCTGGCCAGTTTTGCCAACCAGGGGGGGCTTGAGAAAGCCGGGGACAACAATTATATGGCGTCCAACAATTCGGGGAACGCCAACATCACCCCCGCGCAGATTCAGGGCAAGGGGAAGATCATCTCCGGCACCCTGGAAATGTCCAACGTGGATATGTCCGAGCAGTTTGTGGATATGATCGTTACCCAGCGCGGGTTCCAGGCGAACTCCCGGACCATCCAGACCGCGGATCAGCTCTTGCAGGAAGTGCTGACCCTGAAGCGGTAGCGCGGTAGACAGCGGCTGCGGGCGGACGTACAATGAATCCGCCTGCGGCTCCGTTTTTGGATGCAGTGGATAGTTTATGATAAAAGTCAGCCGGCTTGACGGCATAGAGTATTATCTGAATCCTCATCAAATAGAGGCCATTGAGACCAACCCTGATACGACTATCATCATGCTGTCGGGGAAGCATGTGATTGTGCGGGAGAAAGTATCTGAGGTGCTGGAAATGATCGAAGCCTACCGGAAACGGATCAACCCATTTATAGAAGGGGAATAGGGGAGTAATATGGATATATCGACTTTAATCGGTGTACTCGGCGCTTTCGGTATGGTGGTGTTCTCCGTACTCGTCGGGGGCGGCTCCTTGCTGGCAATCCTCGACTTGCCGTCCTTCCTCATGGTCGTTATCGGTTCCTGGTTTGCCCTCAATACCGCCACCTCCCTCTCGGACGGCTTGGGGGTATTCAGTCTGATTGGCCGGACGTTCAATGTGCCGGTGTTCAACGAACAGGCGATCATCACAAAGATGATCGCCTTCTCCGAAAAGGCCCGCCGCGAGGGGCTTTTGGCATTGGAAGACGAGCTTGAAGATTTGCAGGACGAGTTTATGAAGAAGGGCCTGCGGCTGGTGGTGGACGGCACCGACGCGGCGGTTATCCGGGACCTGATGGAACTAGAATTGAGCCAGATGCAGAGCCGGCATGAGGGGAAGATCAATATCGTTAATATGTGGGCGGCCCTGGCCCCCGGTCTTGGTATGCTGGGGACGGTTGTCGGGCTTATCGGTATGTTGCGGAATCTGGACGACAAGGCGGCCATCGGCCCGAACATGGCCCTGGCCCTTATTACCACGCTTTACGGTTCTATGGTCGCCAACCTGTTGATGATACCCTTCTGCAATAAGCTGAGGAACCATGACGCCAAAGAAACTACGGTCAGGGAAATGGTGATCGAGGGGGTGCTTTCGATTCAGGCCGGGGACAACACCCGGATTTTGGCCATGAAACTCTTGGCCTATCTGAACCCCGTGGATCGCAAAGCGGTGGAAGCGGAAGTCTTAAAAGATTAGAATCGTTAGAATCGAAGGAAGATGAGGACGAAGGATTAAGGTATGGCGAGGAAGAAGAAGGGCGGGGGCGGCGGCCCCAGCGGAAACGAATGGCTGACCACCTACTCAGACATGGTCACCCTGATGCTCTGTTTCTTTGTCATCTTCTTTAACCCCGATGATACCACGTCCGCGCAGATGTCCGAGCTTGCCGCGTCGGTAAACACGATGGGCTTGGGCGCGCTGGCCGGGGGCAATACCGTATCCCTGGGGAAGCAGGCGGACTTGGGCAACACGATCAACAGCCTTCCTTCGATGGAACGGGGCAGGATGCTGGGAACCGCTTTGAAAAAAGCGGTGAGCGTGTTCAACCCGGAAGTCAAGTCGAACAAGGTAAAGGTTACCCATGACGAGCGGGGTCTGGTTATCACGCTGGCGGCTGACGCTTTTTTCAGACCCGCCAGCGCGAGGATTAATATAGAAGAAACGAGGGATATTCTGCTGAGGCTGGCGTCGCTGATGAATTCTCCCGAGCTGAAGGACAGCCGGGGGCAATTCAGGAAGATACGGCTGGAGGGCCACACAGATGACGAGACGGTGGACCCGAACGGCCCCTGGGAGGATAACTGGGATTTGTCCACGGCCCGTTCTATCGCGGTACTCCACTATCTGACGGGCCTGGGGGTGGAAGAAAAGCGTTTCCAGGTGGCGGGTTTTGCCGACACCATGCCGGTTGCCGCGGGCGGTACACGGGAAGCCCAGGCGTATAACCGCCGGGTCGATGTGATCATCCTGGACGAGGGGCACCTGTAGGCGTTTGATGGGCTGCGGCAGGGGCCATCTTTGCGGAAAAAGGATTATAGGGTACTATAAAAATGTTAGGTGGGGAGGTTGAGCCATGTCAGACGAAGATGTGGGTGAGGAAGTAGAAGGCGGAGAGCAGACTGAAGGAAAGTCCGCGAAGAAGAAATCCGGCCTGGCGCTTCTGCTGCCATCGTTATTGAAATTTGTCGCGCTTGGGCTGGGGGCCTTGGTGGTTATTGTTACGGTGGCGGTAGTTACCTTTGGCATCATGAGCAAAGGCGGCAAAGGCCAGACCGAAGCGGCGGCGGATTCCGGGGTGTATATCGGGAAGCGGCCTGAGTACGCCTATTTCCCCACGCCGATCAACGTACGGACCCGGACCCGGGACCCGGCGCCTTATTCGGTGGTGGTGGAGCTGGTCATCGGCTATGACGTGAATGATAAGAACGCCTCTTTGGAAATGACCAACCGGTCTCCTGAGATCAGGGATTTTATGCGGAGTTTTTTCTCCACGAAATACGCCGCGGACTTGAAGCCGGAGCGGGAAGCTCAATTGAAAGAGGAAATCGTGGACGCGCTGAATACACGGGTGTTGGATTCTTCCAGGGCAAAGATCGTCCTGTTCAATACCTTTGAGGTGCAGGAGATGTAATTCCCGGACGGCGGGGTTGGAGCGATTATGACGGAAGTTCTGTCCCAGGATGAAATAGATCAGCTACTCACCGCGATAAACGCCGGAGATACGGAGCCCGAGGAGTTCAGGCCCGCGGCTGATACGCGGAAGATCAAGATCTACGATTTTAAGCGGCCCGATAAATTCTCCAAGGAACAGATCCGCACGGTCTCGATCATGCACGAGACCTTTGCCCGGCTTACCACCACCAGCCTCTCCGCCCAGTTGCGCTCCATGGTCCATGTGCACGTGGCTTCGGTGGACCAGTTGACCTACGAGGAATTCATCCGTTCGATTCCCACCCCCACCACCTTGGCGATTATCAACATGGATCCGCTCAAGGGGAACGCCATTCTGGAGATTGATCCGGCGATTACCTTTTCTATTATCGACCGGCTGTTCGGGGGCACAGGCGAGGGAACCAAGTCCCAGCATGAACTCACTGATATTGAACAGTCAGTCATGGAGGGGATCATTGTCCGTATTCTGGGGAATATGCGTGAGGCCTGGGCCCAGGTGATCGATCTCCGGCCCCGGCTGGGGCAGATAGACACCAACCCCCAGTTCGCCCAGATCGTGCCCCCCACGGAAATGGTGGTGCTGGTAACGCTGGAAACCAAGGTTGGAGACGTGGAGGGGATGATGAACTTCTGCATCCCCTACCTGACGATTGAGCCGATCATCGGAAAACTCTCCGCCCAGTTCTGGTACTCGTCGGTGCGGCGGGGGGCCACGGCGGAAAACCATAATGTACTCAAGGAAAAGCTTTCAACAGTCGATGTTAATGTAGTAGCTGAAATTGGGAAGATACAGGTTCCGATAAAGGATGTTCTTTCCCTGCGGATCGGCGATGTGGTCAGGCTGTATAATGTCCGGGTAGGGGATCCGTTTTCCCTTAACATTGGCAGCAAGCGGAAATTCCTCTGCCGTCCGGGGGTTATCGGCAAGAAAATCGCCGTGCAGGTGATTAAGAAGATGGCTGATATGGAACAGGACGAATTTGAGGAGCTTGCGTCAGAAGGGGAGGGGGCATTATGAGCGATGGCGCTTTATCGCAGGCGGAAATCGACGCGCTGTTATCGGGTGTGGATGATTCCGGCGGCGGAGGCGGGGGGGGCGCTCCTGCTTCAGGCGGTTCTGAAAAGGATCGCAAGGTAATACAGGATTTTCTCAGCGGGACGGTTGGGGCGCAGTCTTCTAACCTTTCTATGATGACCGGTACGGAGGTTGCTTTTAAGGGGCCTGCGGTAACGTTTGTAAACCGGGATGGTTTTTTGCAGACGCTGCCGGAAACGGTAACGGTTACAAAAGCGGATTTTAGCTCTGGGTTTCCGGGGGAACATTTGTTTATCATGCCGGAGGCAGCCGCAAAAAGCGTCGCCAGCCTGATGAACAAAGAAGAGAATATTGAGCTGGATGAGATGGCTCTTTCGGTTATAGGGGAGGCGGTGGGAACCATTGTAGGTACCCAGATTACCGCTCTGACAGGGAAAACCGGTAACAAGTCCATCGCTAATGTTCCGCCTCAGGCGGTCAATATGCCAAAGGCAGCGGCAGCCCTCCCTGCGGGGAATTTTATGGTGGCCGCCTATGACATGGACCTGGGGGATGGCAGCAGCCACCAGTTGTGGGAGGTCTTTGGGCCTCCGGTTTCCGGGGATATTGCCCGGGCTCTGGGCGGCGGCGGACAGGCGGGCACAGCGGGACGCAGCGGCGGGGGTATGAACATGAGTAACGCAGTGCCGGGAATGATGAGCGGAATGGCAGGGGGAGGGGGACAGCCGACAAATGTCAGTCCGGTCCAGTACCCTGGGCTTTTCTCCCAAATAACGCAGCAGGAGCAGGGAAACATCGGCCTTATCATGGACGTCTATATGGAGATGACCGTGGAATTGGGCCGTACCCGCAAACTGATCAAAGAGATCCTCAACATGGGAGAGGGGACTATCATCGAGCTGGATAAGCTGGCCGGTGAGCCGGTAGACATCCTGGTGAACCATAAGCTGATCGCCAAGGGAGAAGTAGTGGTCATCGATGAAAACTTCGGCGTCCGGGTTACGGAGATCGTTTCGCCGATTGATAGAATGACCGATATGAATTAACGGTGTATGTTTTCGCCCCTCAAAGGGGGAGCTGCGTTGTATAGTTTTTAGTCAGGTTGGACTTGGGAGGGGTAAATCTGAACCGCACGGTTTTTTTCGTTACTATCGTATTATATGCGGGGGGTGGGGCGCTTTACGCGCAGGACGCGGACCTTGGGCAGGGTTCCGCGCTTCCCGCGGAAAGTTCTCTGATCTTCGGCGAGACTGTTCCCAGCGTTGCGGCGGGCGGAGGCGCTTCGGCGGGCGCGGTCATCAGAATGGTCCTCGTCCTGGCCCTTGCCGCTGCGGCGATTTACGGGGTGGTCTTCTTTTTGCGCCGGGCCGCCCGGCCCCAGGAACAGTACAACCCGCACCTCAAAATTCTTTCAAGCGCCCATTTAGGGTCCAACCGGTTTATGTATGTGATTTCTGTCGGGGCCCAGGCCTGGCTGGTCGGGGCCGGAGAAGGGGGCGTGTCCCTTATTGCCGAGATCGGCGATAAGGAGGCGGTGGACGCGATGATCCTGGCCCGTTCCCAGCGGAGCGCCGAAGCGGGGCGTTTCGCCGATTTCCGGGCGCTCCTGCACCGGCTGAGCGGCGGCGCGAGCGGAGACGAACCCGGCGGGAATCCGCGCCCGGACAACCTGCGCCGGCGCCGCGAGCGGCTCAAGGGGCTGTAGCATGAAACGCGGTTTTCCCCGGATAGCCATTATCGCCGGCGCTGCCCTTGCCCTGCTCCCGGTCATGCCCCTGGAGGCCCAAAGCCTTCCCTTCCCCGATATGTCTACCCAGGGAACCATGCGTATTCCCGCAGCCCCGGCGGACCCGGTGATTCCCTTCATCGACCTGACCGTGCGGAATCCCGAATCGGGGCAGGAAGTGGCCTTTACCCTCCAGCTCCTCCTGCTCATCACCGTCCTCTCCCTTGCGCCGAGCATCATCATCCTGATGACCAGTTTCCTGCGCATCTCCATCGTGCTGGACTTCATCAAACGGGCGCTCTCGCTCCAGCAGGTGCCCCCGAATCAGGTGCTGATGGGCATTTCGTTCTTTTTAACGCTCTTCGTCATGTGGCCCACGTTCCAGGCAATTTACGACAATTCGTTCAAGCCCCTGGCCGACGGGAACATACCGGTGGAGACCGCCTACCGCGAGGCGGAGGCCCCCCTGCGGCTCTTCATGTACCGCCAGATGCAGGCTAACCCCGAAAATATCCGGCTCTTCATGGCAATGCGGGGGCTGGACCGGCCCAATACCCTGGCGGATGTGCCCACCTATGTGCTGATTCCGGCCTTCATCTTAAATGAGCTTACTGTGGCCTTTAAGATAGGCATATTGCTGTTTATCCCGTTTATTGTTATCGATATGGTGGTAGCCAGCGCCCTCATGTCCATGGGGATGATCATGCTGCCGCCGGTGATGATTTCCATGCCCTTTAAGCTGATCCTCTTTATCCTGGTGGATGGCTGGAGCCTGCTGACGGACCAGATAGTCCGGTCTTTTGTGTAGGAGCGGGGAGGGGAAATGAGTATCGGCGAAGTAACCAGTCTCCTGCGGGATGGAATTTTACAAGTGCTGGCTTTGGCCGCCCCCCTCCTGGTTTCCGCGCTGGTGGTGGGGCTCGTGGTGGCGATCTTTCAGGCGACGACTTCGATCCAGGAGCAGACCCTGACTTTTGTGCCCAAGGTGATTACCATCCTCTTGGTGCTGGGCTTTTTGGGAGGATGGATGTTTTCTTCTCTCAGGGATTATACGGTGCAGTTATTCCGCATGATCCCCGACATGGCGCGATGAAAAAATGATTGAATCGGGGATTATCAGAGAACTATTAGCAGCCGCGCCGGCGTTTCTCCTCATCGCGGCGCGGGCGCTGGCCATGATCGAGACCGCGCCCCTGCTCTCCTCTGAGTCGATCCCCCAGGCGGTCAAGATCGCCCTGGCCGGATTTACCGCCTACGCGGTCTTTCCCGCCGCGCCGGTCCAGGATGGGAATCTCGATATGTTCGGCGTTTCCTTCATCTTCCTGGTCATTGGGGAGGCGATCATCGGGATTATCATCGGCTTTTTCCTGACGATCATCTTTGCCGCCTTCTCCACCGCAGGCCAGTTCTTCTCCCTGCAAATGGGCTTCGGCGCGTCCGAGACCTTCGATCCCCTGTCCCAAATAGAGAATCCCCTC
The DNA here is from genome assembly GCA_031280065.1 of Treponema sp. The sequence continues at coordinate 10,785 of JAITHH010000021.1, forward strand.
ATGGGCCAGTACCTGAACCTGGTGGCCATGCTGGTCTTCCTCTCCATAGGCGGCTTCCAGGAGCTCTTCGTGGGCGGTTTCTTCCGCTCTATCCAGTCCATCAGCGTCCTTTCCCTGGCGCGGGGCCGCGAGGCTGCGGCGCATATGCTCCTGTCCGGGCTTTCCCGGCTCTTTCTGGACGCGATGGTCATATCCATGCCCATTCTGGGCACCCTGTTCCTCACTTCCCTCTCCACCGGGCTGATTTCCAAGGCCGCGCCGCAGATCAACATCCTGTCCGAAGGCTTCCCCATCTCGATAATGGTCGCCTTTATCCTTATCTACGCGACGCTGCCCTTCATGGTGGAAGCCTTTAGCCGGGTGATTGCCGCAGGTTTTGCGTCCCTGGAGAACCTGTACATCCAGATCGCCGTTCCCGCCGGAGGCCCGGTATGATGGCAGTACGCATGGGGTGCATGGCGGGGGCGGGAAGGCCGGGCGGCGCGAGGGCCTTGCGCGGAGAAGATGCGGCGCTGAACCTCCGCGCCGCGGCGGCGCTCATGGACCTCCAGTGGTTCGCGGCGGAGGACGAGGGCAGAACCGAGGAGCCTTCGGAGTACAAGATACGCAAGGCCCGCGAGGAGGGCCGCGTTGCTAAAAGCCAGGAGCTGACCGGCGCCCTGGTGCTGCTCCTGCCCGCCTTGGCGCTCCTGGTATTCGCCCCTTCCATGCTGCGGACCTGCGTGGAGATGCTGCGTTTTTACTTCCAGCGGGTAACGGAACTCGACCCGGCCAAAGACGGGATCATCATGGGGACCTTTATCCGCTATTTTATCCGGCTGGCCCTGCCGGTTATCTGTGTATCCATGGCCGCGGCGATTTTCGCCAATGTCGCGCAGACGGGACTGCTTTTCACCACCAAGCCCCTGACACCGAATTTCTCCAAGATACTCCCCCACTTTGGGCGCTACTTCCAGCGGACGATCTTCTCCACGGAAGCGATCTTTAACTTCTTTAAGTCCATCATCAAAATGCTCATCATCGGTACGGTGGCGTTCCTCCTGATCCGCTCCAAGTGGCGGGAATTGGCGAACCTGCAAACCGCGAGCCTCTGGCAGGGGATCAGCGTGGCCGCGTCGCTGGCCATACGGATGCTGATCATCTCGGCCCTGCTCCTGCTGGCGCTCTCGATTCCCGACATCATGTTCCAGCGCTGGCAGTACCGGGAATCGCTCAAGATGAGCAAGCAGGAGGTCAAAGAAGAGCGGAAGATGATGGACGGAGACCCGGAGATCAAGGGGCGGCTCCGCCAGCGGATGCGCGAACTGTTGGCGCGGAACATGATGGTCAACGTGCCCAAGGCCGATGTGGTGATTACCAATCCCACCCATTTTGCCGTGGCGCTTGAATACGATCAGCGTACCATGCCGGCCCCACGGGTGAATGCCAAAGGCGCGGACGAGATGGCATTCCGCATCCGCCGGATTGCCGAGGACAACGGGGTGCCCATCGTGGAAAACAAGCCCCTGGCCCGGGCGCTGTATGCGGAGACTGATGTGGGGGATACGGTTCCCCTGCAATACCACGAAGCGGTTGCTATCGTGCTGGCCCACGTGTACCGGATCAACGAAGAACGCCGCCGGGCGCGGGGCGCGTGAGGAGGGAGGGATAGATGGCGGACGCTGCCCGGGCAAACCGGGTTTCCATATTCGGGGATCAGCGGGATCTCTTTATCGCTGTCGGCGTGGTCGCGGTGGTGATCATGATCGTTATCCCTTTGCCCACGGTGCTCCTCGACACATTCATGGCGCTGAACCTGGTGCTCTCCCTCTTGATCCTCCTCATCGTGCTCTACACCAAGAAGGCCACGGACTTCAACGTGTTTCCCACCGTGCTGCTGGTAACGACGGTCTTTGGCCTGGCCCTCAATATTTCTTCCACCAGGCTTATCCTGGTCAAAGGATCGGCTTTTGACGGACGCATGGTCAAAGCCTTCTCCACCTTTGTGGTGGGTTCAGGCGGGCTTCAGGGCCTGGTCGTGGGGTTTATCATCTTCATCGTGATCATCGCGGTGCAGGTGGTGGTGATCACCAAGGGGGCCACCCGTATCGCCGAGGTAGCGGCCCGCTTCGCCCTGGACGCCATGCCCGCCAAGCAGATGGCCATTGACGCGGAATTTAACTCCGGGGCCATCACCGAAGAAGAAGCCCATGCCCGTAAAGCCGATCTCCAGCGGGAGGTCGATTTCTACGGCGCCATGGACGGCTCCAGCAAATTCGTGTCCGGCAACGTGAAAATCGGCATCTTTATCACCGTGGTGAATGTGCTGGGGGGCTTTATCGTCGGGGTGGCTCTCCACGGGGAGCCGCTGGCAAACGCCCTGGGAACCTACGTGTCTTTTTCCATCGGGGACGGCCTCTTGTCCCAGCTCCCCGCCTTGCTGGTTTCCACCGCCTCCGGTATTATTGTAACCCGGTCGGTTTCTTCCGGCACATTCGGGGAAGATGTCGCTAGCCAGTTCTCGCGGGATGAGCGGATATACTGGGTCGGCGCGGCGGTGCTGGCGGGTTTCGCCCTGCTGCCGGGTTTCCCCTGGTATGTACTCGTCCCGATGGCCTTTCTTCTGGGCTTCGTGGCCTTCCGGCTTCGGCGGGCTAAACTGCGGAAGGCGAATCTCGCCGAAAGTATGTCCAAGGGCAGCGCGGACAAGAAGGCCCAGGAGGATGCCCGCGATATGTCCCCGGTGGTGCCCCTGGACCCCCTGTCCCTGGAGCTGGGCTACGGCCTCATCCCCCTGGTGGACAAGGACAAGGGGGCGGAACTCCTGGAGCGGGTGCAGCGGATCCGCCGCGAGTCGGCCCTGGACTTGGGGCTGGTGATTCCCCGCATCAGGATCATCGACAACATGCGCCTGGAGCCTTCGGAGTATTGCTTCAAGATACGGGGCGTCGATGTGGGCCGGGGCAAAATCCGCATGGGTTACTATATGTGCATCAACCCCGGCGGGGTACGGGAAGAACTGCCCGGCGAAAAGACCAAAGACCCGGCGTTTGGGCTGCCGGCCCTCTGGGTCAACGAGGACCGGCGGGACGAGGCCGAGCGGGCGGGCTATACCGTGGTGGATCCCCCTTCGATCATCGCCACGCATTTGACGGAGATCATCAAGCGTTACGCTTCGGAAATTCTGGGCCGCCAGGAGACGCAGGCCATCCTGGATACGCTCAAGAAGGATTACCCGGCGGTGGTGGAGGAGACGCAAAAATATCTCAGCCTGGGGGATATACAGAAGGTGCTCCAGAGCCTTTTGCGGGAGCGGGTCTCTATCCGTAATATGGTGGCGATTCTGGAAGCCTTGGCGGACTTCGGGCCGATTACCAAGGATTCGGGTTTCCTCACCGAAAAGGCGCGGCAGGCCCTGGCCCGGCAGCTCTGCATCCAGTACGCCGATGAAGAGCGCGGGCTCCACGTGCTGACGCTGGAGCATAGTTTGGAGCAGAAGATCATCGAGAGCCGGGTGGACACCACCTCCGGGGCGGTTTCGGCCCTGGAACCGGCCATGCAGCGGGCCTGGATCAAGGCCCTGTCCCGCGCGGTGATGGCTGTGCAGGAGCGGGGCTGGCTGCCGGTGGTACTCTGCTCGGATCAGGCCCGCTCTTTGGTCAAGTCTTCCTGCGAGCGGGAACTGCCTGAGCTGGTCGTACTGTCCGTGCCGGAGATCGTGCCGGATGTTACCGTCGAGGCAATCGGCGAAATTAAGGTAGATGGAAACGCCGCATAGCGTTTGATACCAATGGGAGGAGCGGCGGGAATGGCAAGCGGGATGGAGATATTTACCGAACAGGCATTAACATATTCAGAATGTCTCCAGAAAATCCTCAGCAAATACGGGGAGCGGGCCAAGGTCATGATGCAAAAGAAAGTCCGCATGGGGGGAGTCTTGGGCCTGTTTACCCGTGAAGGGGTGGAGGTAACGGGGTTTCTGTCCAATGATTACAGCCGTACCGCCAGTTCCGCCCGCAAACCGGTGGACTTTGAGGAGGAAAAGAAGAAGATCCTCGCGGCGGCGGCCCCCAAAGCCGATCCCCTGCTCCAGCAGGTGCTCAACGAAGTGCTGAATATCAAGGAACAGGTGAAGGCGGGCGCGGTTTCCCCGGTTGAGGAACACCCCTCACTCAAAAGGCTGGGGGAACTCATGGCTCAAAACGACTTTACCCCCGCGTATACCGCCGCCATGCTGGACCGCTTTAAGAAAGAAATGCCCCTGGAGGCGCTTGAGGACTTTAACGCCGTGCAGGATACGGCGGTGGAGTGGATCGGGCAGAGCATCAAGGTATTCGCGGGGGAGAAAGACATACGGCGGCCCCGTATCTTCGCCCTGATAGGGCCCACGGGCGTGGGCAAAACCACGACCATCGCAAAGCTGGCCGCCGTCTACGGCACGGAATTCGCCGGACACCGGCCTCTGGAAGTGCGGATGATCACCATCGACAACTACCGTATCGGGGCTGAACATCAGATCGAGTCCTACGGCGATATTATGGGAATCCCCGTGGCCAGCGTCAAAACCCCCCGCGAACTGAAGCAGGCCATCGCCCTCAATATGGAGGACGTTGACCTGATTCTCATCGATACCATCGGCAGGAGTCCGCGGGCTTCTATCGAGTTGGGGGAGATGAAGCAGCTTCTGGACGCCTGCGGCTCTTCCGCCGAGTTTCATCTGGCGCTGGCGGCGAGTACCAAATACAGCGATATTATGGAGATACTGCGGCAGTTTGAACCGTTCGGCTACCGCTCGGTACTCCTGACCAAGCTGGATGAAACCATCCGGCTGGGCAACGTGATCAGCGCCCTGGCGGAGCGGGGCAAACCGGTTTCGTATATCACCGAAGGGCAGCATGTGCCCAAGGATATTCAGAAAGCCGAGGTTATCCGTTTTTTAATGTACCTAGAGGGCTTTACGATAGACCGCAACAAATATTCCAGTGATGAATCGCAGCTCATCCGCTGGAAAGATGGAGACAACGATGGAAGATCAGGCTGAAAAACTGCGGGAGATGATGCGGAAGAAAAACGCCCGGGAACACCCGGCGCCGGCCCGGGACGGGAAGAAAACGCGGATCATCACCGTAACCAGCGGTAAAGGCGGGGTGGGGAAGACCAACGTGTCGGTCAACATGGCCCTGGCCTACGCCCGGATGGGGAAGAAAGTGGTGGTAATGGACGCCGATCTGGGGCTGGCCAATGTGAACGTGATGCTCAACATCATCCCCAAGTTCAATCTGTACCACGTGATCCGTAAGCAAAAGACCATGCAGGATATTATGGTGTCCACCGACTATGGTATCTCTATCGTGGCCGGGGCTTCGGGCTTTTCCAAGATAGCCAACCTCACCGAAGAGGAGCGGCAGAACTTCATCGAGGAATTGGAGACCCTCGCCAACGCGGATATTATCATCATCGATACGAGCGCGGGCGTTTCCAGCAACGTCATGGACTTTATCGCCGCAGCGGACGACGCGGTGATCGTTACCACGCCGGAGCCCACGGCCATTACTGATGCCTACGGCATTATCAAAATCATCGCCACCGAGATCGACAGCCTCAATATGGGCTTGAAACTCGTGGTGAACCGCGTCAAAACCGTGGCCGAAGCAAAACGGGTGGCGGACCGGATGACCAATATCGCGGGCCAGTTTCTCAACCTCAAGGTGGAGTACCTGGGCTTTATCTACGACGACATGGTGGTGTCCCAGGCCGTGCTCAGACAGAAGCCCTTCATGGTAATCGATCCCAAATGCAAGGCGTCCTTGTGCGTTCAGCATATCGTCATGAGAATGGAAAAAAGTGAAGTCCGGGAAAGCGGCGGTTTTAGCAAGATGCTCAAGCGGATATTTGGCCGGACTAAAGGATAGGCAATGGTATGTTTAACATTAAGTGGAGCGCTCTGGCCGGAGGGTTCGCTTTTACCCTATCGCTCTTAGTCGGGCTGGTAACCCGCGTGGGGCTCGTGGCCCTGGTCCGGGCCCTGGTTTTTGGCGTCCTGTTCTTCGTCCTTGGTTCCCTTATCCGTGCGCTTATCAAGATGTTTCTGCCTGAATTGCTGCTGAACGGGCCGGCCCAGCCGTCTGAGGATGCCGCCGGGGAGGAGGCCGGTTCGCGGGTGGACATAACGGTCGATGACGATGTTCCGGCGGATGACGCCTTTGACCGGCTGCCGGAGGAAGATACCCTGGATGATGGAGCCCTGGATCAGATCGGTGAAGACGGCTATACTCAAAGGGAAGAAGCGGGGGAAGGTTTGTCCGGCGGCGCTCCGAAACCGCCGGTTCGGTCCAGGGGAGAAGGAGGCGAAGCGGGCGCGGGACGGGAAGCGGGCGGAAGAACGGAACCGTCCGATTCGATAGACGCGCTGCTCAGTTTTGAGGGCGGGTTAGGGCTTTTACCTCCCGCTCCGGCTAAACAGGAGGAAGAAGCGGCGTTGATGGAGGAAGAGCCGCCGGTCCGGGTAAACCCTCCGCGCAACAGCGCCGCCAAATCGCCGGTTTCGGACAATGATTTTAACCCCAAGGAAATGGCCCAGGCTATACAGACCATATTACAGCGGGATAACAAGGGATAGATTATGGGGGGTATCCTCGGGATGAGTTCGGATCGTGTCTCGGAAGAAAAAACAGAAGCGGAACTTTGGTTTGCATACCGTCAGAACCGGGATCCGAAGATTCGAGAGACTTTCATCAAGCAATACGCGCCGCTGGTAAAATATGTGGCGGGAAAAGTCGCGGTCGGTATGCCCCATAGCGTTGAATTTGACGACCTGGTCGGCTTCGGCGTATTCGGCCTCCTCGACGCGATTGATAAATTCGACCCCGAAAAGAGCGTTAAGTTTAAAACCTATGCGGTAACGAGAATTCGCGGGGCCATCTTTGATGAACTCCGCTCTATCGACTGGGTTCCCCGTTCCGTCCGGCAAAAGACCCGCGAGGTGGAAGAGGCCATCGGCTCTCTGGAGGCCCAACTGGGCAGAACCGCCACGGATCAGGAAATCGCCCGTTCCCTGGGAATGGGCGAGGGGGAATTCCTGAAAACCATGATGAAAATCTCCGGGACTTCCGTGCTTTCCCTCAACGACGTATGGTTTTCTGGCGATGAGAACGATAAGGTCTCCATCGGCGACAGCATCGAATCCCCCTCAAGCCTTAACCCGGACGTCATCGTCGAAAAAGAAGAAATCCGCCGGGTAATCATCAGCGCCATCAGTGAGCTACCCGAAAAAGAAAAAAAAATACTCGTACTCTACTACTACGAGGACCTGACCTTGAAAGAAATCGGCCAAGTGCTGGAGGTAACCGAATCGCGGGTGTCCCAGCTTCACACCAAAGCGATTCTCCGGCTGCGGGCGAAACTGACAAACATCCGCAAAGGCATTATATAAGAGAGGGGAAGGAGGAGCAATGGTCGATTTTGTTCAACTCAGGCAGCGGGTCAAGGAACATCTGGACCGGGACCGTACCGTACAGACGGTAGAGGCCGAAGGCGCCACCCTGGATGCGGCGGTCAACGAGGCGTCGCTGCTCCTCAATATCCCGGTGCGCCGCATAGAGTATGAGATTATCAGCAGGGGCTCCGAAGGTTTTTGGGGCGTTGGGCAAAAGGACTGGAAGATCAGGGCCTATACGCAGTTTGTGGCCGTAGAAAAAGCCGTTGAAACGGATGAGGACATCCAGGAGGAGGCGGCGGAGTCCGCGCTGGAGGACAACCGGAATGGCGAAGTCTTTGTGCTGCTCGACCGTGAGGGGGCATATCTCAAAGTAATTCCGCCGGTAGGGAACGGTGAGCGGGCTAAGGTATCCGACGCGACGCAGGCGCTGTCGAACCGGCAGGTTGATAATTTTGACTATGACACGGTCATCGCGGCGATAAAAGAGTGTGCGGGAACTTATATCCGCGTCGGTGATTTCAAACGCAACCCCGTCAACGACGCTTCGCTTTCGATAAGTATTATCGACCAGGAGATGAAGGCCTGCGTCAAGGTGCGTCCGGCTGGTCCCGGCGGCTGTGATATTACCTTGGAGACCTATCAGAGTTTCCTGCGGAATAACGGGATAGTCAACGGGATAAAAGAAGACTTCCTGAGCTCCTTTGCGGACAAGCCCATTTTTAACGAGGACGTGGTTGTCGCCGAAGGTAAGCATCCCCATAACGGGCGGGACGCCTACATTCAATATAACTTTGAAACCGATCAATCCAAGGTTCATTTAACGGAGGGGCCTGACGGGAGGGTCGATTTTAAAGAGCTGAATATCATCCAGAATGTGATTGAGGGCCAGCCCCTGGCCAAAAAAATCAAGGCCGAGCAGGGCGAGCATGGCCGGACGGTAACGGGCAAGGGGCTCCTCGCCACTAACGGCAAGGATACGGTTCTGCCCCTTGGGAAGAATGTGCATGTCGGGGAGGACGGCGAAACGATCCTCTCCAATGTGAACGGCCAGGTGCTCATGGTGAGCGGCAAGATCAACGTGGAGCCGGTCTTCACAGTGCAGGGCAACGTGAATTTGAAGACCGGTAACATCATTTTCCTGGGCACGGTGATCATCACCGGCAATGTGGAGGACGGATTTTCGGTCAAGGCGGCGGGTAATATCGAGGTGAACGGTATCGTGGAAAAGGCCGAGCTGGACGCCGAGGGGGACATCATTGTCCA
>JAITHH010000042.1 GCA_031280065.1 Treponema sp.
CGCGATGCTTGCCGGCGCATCCGGGTATCTTCTTAAAGAAATATCCCCCACGGAACTTATCACCGCCATCAGGGCCCTGAACAATAACGTTGTGCAAATATCCCCCAAGGTTGCCCAGAGCATGGTGCAAAGGATGTACTTGGAAGAAAACGGCCCAGGAGCGGACAAGGCCCCGCCGGAATCCTTGAAGTGGCTCAAAACACTGACCAAACGGGAACGGGAAATATTTACCCTCATCGCCACGGGGTATGAGAACGAGGAAATAGCGGATAAACTGGGCCTGGCAGTTCAAACGGTAAAAAATCAGGTAAGCGCCATCTATTCAAAACTGGAGGTAAAAAACCGTTTTGAAATATTCCGCCTGGCCAACCGCTGGTAATTAGTACCGGGGTACTAAAAAAATCTTTCAAAACAGGTACTCCGGTAACTTTCACTATGACGCAATCGCTGTTATAACCCTCCTATACGGGCTTTTCAAAACCGGCGCGTTTTTGGGAAGCCTTACATATCGTATTCATGGAGGATCAAAATGAAAAAAATGCTGCATAAAGAGGGAACCCGCCGTACCGGAAAGCGGCGGGTCTTCATTGCCGCGCTTGGCCTGGGGGTTTTGCTGTATACCGCCTGCGGCGGCAGGAAAGGCGGCGAAGCGGGACCCGCCCAATTTACCGCCAGGAGCCCCGCCGAATACCAGGGAACCATCACCCTCTGGTCCTGGACCGATGACCCGGTGTATCAAATCGCCGCTTTCAACAAGGTCTACCCCAATGTAAAGGTTGAATTTACCCAAGTGGGCGAAGGCTATGACACCAAGATACAGACCATCGTGGATAACGGAACCGAGGGGCCTGACATCTTTGTGGCGGATGTGAAGGTGGTAAAAAACTATATCGATAATGACGCCTGGGAAAACCTCTCCGCGCCGCCCTACAATGCCGCCGCGCTCACCGGGGATATTATGGCCTACACCAAGGAAGTAGCCTCCGATGCCGGGGGGAATCTCCGGGCCCTATCCTGGCAGGCCACCCCCGGCGGTTTCTGGTACAAGCGCAGCCTTGCCAAAGAATACCTGGGCGTAGATGATCCCGCCCAAATTTCCGCCATGATGAGCACCTGGGAGGGTTTTCTGGAACTGGCGGAAACGGTCCGCGTCAAGAGCGGCGGCAAAACCGCCACGATCACCAGCTACAAGGACCTGTGGACCCTGGCAAATTACGCCATGCGGAGCACCCCCTGGGTGACGGACGGCGTTTTTCAGCTTGATCCCTATGTGGAACAGTTCTTCGATCTCTGCAAGAGGGTATACGATAACGGCTACGATGCCAAACTCAACGCCTGGACAAACCCCTGGTTTGCCGCGGCTGCGGACCGTTCCCTCCTGGGTTACATTCTGCCGACCTGGGGGCTGCAATACGTGATCATGGGCAGCGCGCCGGACTCCATGGGCGACTGGGGAATCGCGTCCATGCCGTCCTCATATTTTGACGGCGGCACCTATATGGGAATATACCAGAAGAGCAGACAAAAAGAGCTGGCTTGGGAATTCATCAAATTCGTCACCCTGAACAAGGACTACCTCAAGCAGTACGCCCTGGATAAATCGGACTTCCCCTGCCTGAACACCGTGGCGGATGAAATTGCCGCGGACTATGCCAATCCCTGGTGCGCGGGGCAGAATACCTTTGCCTTTTTCCAGGAGGAAGCAAAGAAGATCGACGCTTCCCTGGTAACCCGCTACGACGATCCCATCCGGGAGGCCCTGATGCGGGCGGTGGAACTCCACGTCCAGGGCGATCAGAGCAAAGAGGCCGCGATAGCCGCGTTTAAGGCGGATGTGGCGAATATCTACCAGTCCGTCACGGTTAAATAGCCGGTTTATGCGGCGCGAAACAGGGCTGTTCTTGGTTTGTCCTGGCGGCCCTGTTTGACCCTTACCGGAAGGAGTCCCTGGGTGAAGTCAAAACTGTCAAAATACGGGTATCTTTTTACCGCTCCCTTTCTCATTGGGTTTTTGGTTTTCCAGATGTACCCCATTCTCTATACCTTCAACCTTTCCTTTACCAGGGAAACAGAACGGCGGAGACTGGTTTACGGGGGGCTGCGGAATTACTTCTATTTGCTGAAGGATACGGTTTTCTGGCAAAGCGTTTCCAACACCTGGATCATCTGGATAGGGTGCATTATCCCCCAGATTGTATGCGCCCTGGTTTTAGCGGTGCTGCTCAGTCAATACCGTATCCGGGGGGCTGGGTTTTTCCGGGCCCTGTTTTACCTGCCGAACCTGGTAACCGCCGCCTCTATCGGGGTGCTGTTCAGCGTACTCATGGATTGGCAGACCGGCACGGTCAATAAGCTGCTCCTGGCGGCGGGCCTGATCCGGGAACCCGTGTATTGGCTGGGAAATCCCTACACCGCCCGGAGCCTTACTTCCATCATCCAGTGGTGGATGTGGTTCGGCCACAGCACTATCATCCTGACCGCAGGGGTCAAGGCTATCTCCCAGGAACTGATCGAAGCCGCGGTGGTGGACGGCGCAGGGAACGGCCAGCGGTTTTTCCGCATCACCTTACCCCTGCTGCGGCCCATCCTGCTCTATGTCGCGGTAACTTCCCTTATCGGCGGGATGCAGATATTCGACATTCCCATGGCCCTGACCAGGGGGGAAGACGCGAACCGCGCCTTGATGACGATGGTTCTCTATGTGTACAACACGGCGTTTAAGAACAAAAACTATCCCTATGGCGCGGCGGTGTCCTACGGCATTTTTGTTATCATCCTGGCAGTATCCCTGTTTTTTTTCAGGTTCATCGCGCCCAGGACTGGGGAGGAAAAGTAAATGAAGAGCCTTAAACCCGGCGTTTCCAGGGGCGTTATTTTTATCCTGCTGGCCCTCCTGGGGCTGCTCTGTTTTTCGCCCTTTTACATTATGATCATCAACGCGACCCATTCCAGCGGCGAGCTTATGACCGCCCTGTTCCTGAATCCCGGCGCGAGTCTGGCGGACAACTACCGGACCATGACCCGGATGATCGATATTTGGCGGGGCTTTCTGAATAGCTGCGTCATCACTGTCTCTGCCACTATCCTGAGCGCCTACTTCGGGGCCTTGACCGCCTTCGGCCTGGCAAAGTATTCCTTCCGGGGAAAAAATATCCTTTACGGGCTGGTGGCCGGCTCCATGATGATCCCCTCCCAGCTTGGCATTGTGGGCTTTTTCAGGCTGAACGCCGCGCTGGGAACCTTGGACACCTTTTTCCCCCTGATCGCGCCGTCCATCGCTAACGCCGGCACCGTGTTCTTTATCCTGCAATACATGCGCTCCGCCTTACCGGATTCCCTGCTGGAGGCGGCCCGTATCGAAGGCAGCGGCGAATTCGGCATCTTCAATTACATCACGCTGCCCCTGGTAAAACCCGCCGTGGCCACCATGTCCATCTTCAACTTCATCTTTAGCTGGAACAACTTCATGACCCCCATGATCGTGCTCCTGAGCCAGAAGAATTTCACCGTTCCCCTGCTGGTTATGAACCTCCGGGG
>JAITHH010000060.1 GCA_031280065.1 Treponema sp.
CTCTCCGCGCCGTTAACGCCGCTTCCCGGAAAACGGTGTGGTCCAAGAACTACATCATTGCCCCCGGCGAGACCTTTACCAGTCTGGCTGCCAGCCCGGAGACAAACGCCGCGCCGCGAGCCGGCACGCCGGAGTCCCGGAGGAGCGGCGTACTGGCGCTGATTCCCGCCGGTCAATTCGTGATGGGCAGCCCCGCGTCAGAGAACGGGCGGAGTTCTTCGGAGCTGGAGCATCGCGTAACGATAGCGCCGTTTTATCTGTCCGCCACCGAGGTTACCCGGCTTGAATATGAACAGCTTACCGGAAGGATGCCGAGTACTAACCGGGGTTCGGGGGTTGCCGAGCGTGAAAGGCTGCCGGTTGAAACCGTAAGCTGGTTCGAGGCGGTGGATTACTGCAATATGCTCAGTGCCCGGGAGGGACTTCTGCCGGCGTACTCAATCAGCGGCCCGAATGTTACCTTGAACCGGGGCGCGCCCGGCTACCGTCTGCCGACCGAGGCTGAATGGGAGTACGCCTGCCGTGCGGGCACGGAAACCATGTACTATACCGGCCCGTCCATAAGCAGCGGTCAGGCGAATTACCGTACCGGCTCAAGCGTGAAGACCAAGACGGTTGGATCATACGCGCCGAATCCTTACGGCTTGTACGATATGGCCGGGAATGTCGCTGAGTGGGTGTGGGACTGGTACGCCGAATACGGCGCTGAACGGCTTTCCAATCCAGCCGGACCCGCACGGGGCTCCCGCCGGGTCGTGCGCGGCGGCAGTTATCTGTCCGGTGAACGGCAGGTGCGTTCAGCAAGCAGAGGCCAGGAGGACCCGTCCTTCAGGAGTTCATCGATAGGGTTCCGCGTGGCGCGCTCCGCCGAATAAAGAAGAACTGGCACAACTAAGAGGGGGGACCGGGGGGCGCGAACCTGCGGTTCGATGGCCCCCCGGCGGGGGGGTGGGGGTGGAACCCTCTCAGGAGGCAGAGATGCTATGGGCCGCGCACCGCTCAGGCTAAAGCCTTCGTGCATGTGGCATTATGAGCGCTGCGCCGTTAAGCTGTTGATAGCGGGCCGTACGCGCCCTTATATCTTTTGCTGTAATTCCTGGATGTGATCGTTAAGGCCGGCAATTTTTCGCTGGCACTGGTCAATGGCTGTCTCGCTGGCGGCAATCCGCGCCCGCTGGGACACAATTGCCCGCTCCAGTTTGACAATCTCGGCGCGGGCCCCGTCGATGGCAAGTGCCGCTTTGAGCTTTTCAATCCGGCGGTCATAATCCGCGATGCTTTCCCGCAGTTCGCGGATTTGTTCGAGACGAGGCGTATCTTCCCCTTCGAGGCAGGAAGGGATTTCCGCCGCCGCTTCTTCGATATGTCCGCCGTAGCGGAGGCAGAGCGCTTTCAAACGTTCCTTGATATGGAGGATATGCCGCTCCAGGTTCTGTATCTTCCGCCCTGGATTTCCTTCCCCGCTGAAAGACGCGCTTATTTTGCGCCGTGTTTCTTTTAACTGGGCCGTTTCCTCGGCCAGGGCGCTTTGGGCGCCGCAGCGTTCCGCTATCTCGGCGCGCATTGCGGCGGCGCTTTCGTCAAACTCCGCGCTTTCCGGGGGCGTCTGGCTGAACTGCTCACCGGCGGCCTGGTAGATTCGCTGGAGATTCCCCTGATTCCTGCCCAAAAACGAGCGGAGCACGACGCTTTGGGCGTTCTTGCCTATCCACGCCAGTACGTTGGAATCGCCCTTGCCGTCAAGCACGTCCAGGCGTTCTTCCAGGGACGTTATCTTGACGCGGAGCGCGTCAAGCTGCTGCCGGTACGCCCCGGCATCCCGCGCGTCCGCGCCGCTGTCCAAAAGCCGCTTGCCCAGCAGGATATACCGGTCCGCCAATTCCCGGTTCCGCTCGGCGGCCTCCTGTTCTTTCAGTTGAATGTTCTCTTCCAAGTGCCGCAGATGGAGGACATCCCCTTCGACCGCTTTGATTGCGTCTTCGGAAGCCGCTATTTCCTGGTTGAGCTGCTGGTATTCTTCCCGCAATTCCGGGGCGGGGAGCCCGTGCTGGGGCTGTTCGCCGGCGCGGGCGAGGAAGGCGGCGCCTAAACCGGTGAGTGTTTGATCGAGGTCCCGCTGGTCTTCGCGCCGTTTTTCTTCCAGTTCCCGGATATTTTTTTCTCTTTCATCCATAAGGTAAAGCATATATCTTTTTGTTTGTTTTGAGAATGACGCGGCTGGCGCGGTGAAGCCCGCCGGGGGGCGCGAACCTGCGGTTCGATGGCCTCCCGGACGCGCCCTGCTCAGGCTAAAGCCTTCGCGCATATGTGATAGTATGGGGTATTACGAGCGCTGCGCCGTGCCACAGTACGGGCTCAACGCCCTGCGGTCGCGTTTTCTTGGCGGGGGGTGGGGGTGGAACCCCCAGAGGGGGCAGATGTGCAACATAAGGGCGTAGATTTGTAGCATAAGGGCGTAGATTTACGGCATAAGGCCGTAGATATGAAACATAAGGCCGTAGATATGCCGCATAAGGCCGTAGATTTACGGCATAAGGCCGTAGATTTGTAGCATAAGGCCGTAGATATGAAACATAAGGCCGTAGATTTGCAGCATAAGGCCGTAGATATAAAACATAAGGGCGTAGATTTACGGCATAAGGGCGTAGATATGAAACATAAGGGCGTAGATTTGTAGCATAAGGGCGCAGATATGCGGCATAAGGGCGTAGATATGAAACATAAGGCCGTAGATTTGTAGCATAAGGCCGTAGATATGCCGCATAAGGGCGTAGATATGAAACATAAGGCCGTAGATTTACCGCATAAGGGCGTAGATATGAAACATAAGGCAAAGCTGCCGGAAGAGCCATTGGACTATCTTAACCGTACGGACAGCGCGTTGAACCCGGAGGCCGCAAACAGCCCGGATTGGCGCAAGCCCCTGCTTTTGAATGCTGAATTGCCGGAATCCAGGCCTCGCGTATTGAAAAGCGCCTTTTGGTATGATATGGTAATACATAAGCAGCGCGTTTTTTGAAGTATCAAACGGCAGAGCAGAGCGTGTTTCGGCCGCCTGCGGTTATGCCGTTTGTGCCATGTTTTTGGTTTTTTTCCAGATCCCGGTCTGGAAGCCTTGCTATTGCCTAGCGGGAACCCCCATGCTTAATGATTCCAGCCGCGATTACCGCTTTACATTCGGTTCGATTCCCTCCCGCGTTCATATTGACGGGGCAATTCCGCCGCTGGAACGTCTGGTTCCAGCCTTGGACGCCCCGGCGGGCTGCGTCCTGCTGGTCTGTGACCCGCATACCGCGCCTATCGCCCGGAAGATAGCCGGGGAACGCGGCGATGTTCCCGCGGTGTGTTTGGAAGCCGGGGAGGAGGCGAAGACCTGGGCCTCGGCTGAAGCGATACTCCGGCGGGCGTACGCTGAAGGACTGGGGAGGGACGGCGTCTTTATCGGCGTCGGCGGGGGCGTTACGGGCGATCTAACCGCCTTTGCCGCGTCGGTGTATATGCGGGGCGCTTCGCTCTGCCTGGTTCCCACCACGCTCCTGGCAATGGCGGACGCCGCCTTGGGGGGCAAAACGGGCTTTGATTTCATGGGCGTCAAAAATTTCGCCGGGACCTTCTATCCCGCGTCTTTGGTCTATGCCCCGCTGGAAAGCCTGGCGAGCCTGCCGGAGCGGGAATGGCGTTCAGGCATGGCGGAACTGATCAAAACCGCCGTGCTGGACGAGGACGGCGGCATGTTTGACCGTGCCGCCGCGCTGGGGGCAAAGCTCGACGGCTTTTCCGTCTTGCCCTATCCGGCCTTTGGGGATGAATTGCTTGCCATGCTGTCCCGCGCTGTGGAGATCAAAGGCCGCGTGGTTGAAGCAGACCCCCAGGAGACCGGCGGGCGGCGGGCACTGCTTAACCTGGGGCATACCTTTGGCCATGCCCTGGAAACCGCCGCCGGGCTGGGCAGGCTCTCCCATGGCGAGGCCGTCGCCTGGGGCATGGTCCGCGCCTGCGAACTGGGCCGGGCGCTGGGAATCACCTCTCCGGGCCGGGCCGAAGCGGTCACTGAACTCATCCGTGCGTACGGCTATGAGACCCGCGCCCCGCACCCCCTGGGCGGAGACCCGGCGCTGCTTTGGCGGGCGCTGGGCGGGGACAAGAAAAAGCGGGGGGGGAAATTCATTTTTATCGTTCCGGCGGATTGCGGCGCGCAAAGCGTACCGCTGGATCCGGCAGACGCCGGCAGCGCGGCGCTCATTCAGGCTATCATCAGCGGAGCGTATACCCATTGAAGCAATTGGTCAGGATTTTTTGTATTAGCGCGGCGCTCCTCCTTGCGGGCGGCCTCTGCTTCCGGGCGGGGGCCCAGGAGTCGGCAGCGGAGGGCGCTGAGGCGGTTTTTGTTATCAGGAAGATCGCGTTTAACCGCGCCGGGAGGAGCCTCCCCGCGGCCCTCATGTACCACGGCGAGTTGAAAACCGGGGAGCGGATCAGCGGGCGGGCGGGCCTGGAATCGTACCTGCGGCAGAAATGGCAGCTCCTCTACAATCAGCGGGTGCTCGAATCGGTCAGCATTGAACATACCGAAGGGGAGGCTGGCGAAGACGGTGTGATTCCGGTTGATCTCCTGATAACGACGGCGGATTCCTGGAACATCATCGCGCTGCCCCGCCCGCTGCTCGACGACAATGACGGCTTTGATCTGACCATCAAGGCCAGGGACTATAATTTTCTGGGCACGATGAGCCCCCTGCGGATCGATCTGGGCTATAACTTGAAACCCGAATACGTCAACAACGGCTTTGAGGGCGCAAAAGGCTCGTGGAATTTTGAGATTGACTCGGAGATTCCCTTTTGGGCGCTTGGTTTAAGCTGGAATGTGAACTTCGATCACTTTTTTTCGTATGTTTACGAGGAAAATACCTACTATAAAAACGTTACGGGGATTTCCCTGGAGATTCCCGCGGCGCTTCCCTTTGCCGTATCAACCGTTACCGCGGGCTTTGATGAGCTGTTTATCGTGAATGAGAAAAA
Source organism: Treponema sp. (assembly GCA_031280065.1). The sequence continues at coordinate 5,020 of JAITHH010000060.1, forward strand.
CGCGGACCGGGACGCGCCGGTACACGGCCCCTACCACAAGGACTGGTACATGGCCAGCGAAATCTACGGCCAGTGGAAGATTCCAACGGGGATTATCGCGGGGAGTTTCGGGGAGCTTTCCTATACGCCGAAGCTGTCGGGCCGGATCAATTACCGGCCCGGCGGCGATGTGGGCCCCCTGCGGAAGGGCCCCTCGCTGTCTTTAAGCCAGAGTCTGGGTTTCGGCCAGATCAATTGGGTGAATAATTTCCGCAGCGGTCTTGACGCGGCTTTGTCAAACGGCAATACCTACAACTTCTACTACCAGGATTGGGACAATTCAATCTCGCTCTCCGTGTCCGGGCATCTGCCGCTGGCCTCGTTCTTCGCCCTGTCGGGCCGTTTCCAGTACCGGCATTGGTTCGGCACGTACTCCGATACCGCCGGGGACGCGATACGGGGCATCGTCAACAACAAGCTCTCCGCGGACTATATGGTTTCCCTCAATTCGGACTTTACGTTCAAGGTTCTCGACTTTCGGCCTTCCATCTGGCTGAAACAGCCGAAACTCAAGTTTTTCGATCTGGAGTTTCAGCTTGCCCCGATCATCGACGCGGCGCTGGTCAAGTCCCCTTCTGAGGGCACCGCGGTAATACAGGCCGGCGGCGGCTTGGAACTTATCGTTTTTTCCCATTTTATGCGGAGCCTCTACCTGCGGGCCAGCCTCGCGTATAATTTGCGGGACCTCTTCAAAACCGGCGATTTCGGCGGTGCGGGCCGGGAACTGTTTGTCGGCCTGTACCACCATTACTGACCGGCGTAATTCCGCGCATGAATATCAATTTTTTAATACCGGTCATTCATAAGCTGGGGGCGCTGCTTTCAAGAAGGCACAAAGCGTACCTGGCTGCTCTCAGCCTCATGACCATCGGGCTGTCGTTTATTGAAACTATCGGAATTTCGGTTATCATGCCTTTTATTTCAATCGCCTCGAACCCCGGCCTGCTTGATTCAGGCTGGTACAAGGCCGCGTTTGATTTTTTTAAATTCACGGAAAAAAACGCTTTTATTATCGCCCTGGGCATCGGGATTATTATTTTTTATGGACTCCG
>JAITHH010000144.1 GCA_031280065.1 Treponema sp.
CCAATCACCTGCCGCAGACCGAGGTAACTCTCCCGGATGCCCTCAAAGTGATCCCCGGAGTATTCTTCCTGCTCGACAATGTACGGGTACTTGGCCGGAGAACAGAGGGCGGCGAGGCCCTTGAAATCTATCCTCCCCTGCCCCACATACACGTTAGCCGTCCCCGCTTTCGCAATCTCCTTGGCGTGAATCGCGCAGATCCTCCCCGCATCCGCCAGCGGCTTTAGGTAACTCACCGGATCAACTCCCCCGTGGGCAATCCAAAACACATCCGGCTGAAACTTCACCGACGGCGCCTTCTCCAGCAGAATATCCATCGCATAGCGCCCCTCAAACTGAACGAACTCATGCGCGTGGTTATGGTAGCCCAGCGTAACCCCCGCGTCAGCCGCCCGCTTCGCGCAGGCTTCAAGCGCCGCCGCCGTCTCCAAAACCGCTTCTTTTGAGCCGCAGTCCGTCCAGGGACAGACGATCAGCGAAAACCCCAAAACCTTCAGGTAACGCAGCTCTCCTTCGAGGTTCTGCCGGAGCGGGTCCAAGCCCACATGACAGCTCACCGCTTTAAGCTGATGCTCCGCCAGCAAATCCTTGATTGCTTCGGGGCTCTTGCCGCAGTAGCCCGCGAACTCGACGCCCTGGTATCCGGCCCGCTTGACCAGCGCCAGGGCTCCGGAAAAGTCTTTTCCGGTTTCTTCCTTAATAGAATACAGTTGCAGTGAAATGTCCATCCGCTCTCTCCTTCAAAATCAGCATATAGGGCCATCGAACCCGCGGTTCTTGAACCGACGGTTCGTGAACCTGCCTCCGGTAACAACGTTGCCGGGAGTCAGCGTCTTTCCAGGGCTTGTTCCGCAAGGTTGAAGTCCGCCAGCAGTTGACGGTTGCCGGGGAATTCCTCAAGCCCCGTCTGAATAATCCGCCGGGCCTCCTCGTAGTTCCGCCCGTTGAACAGGTCGGCAAAACGGTTGTGCAGTTCAGCCACGCGGTTCGTGCGGTGCACCCGCAGCGCGTCATCAAACTTGGCGCTCTTGCCGTAGCGGGCAGCCGCCCCCTCGATATAGGCGATGGCGGCGCGGGAACCCTCCGCCCCGGCCCGGCGCTCCGCCTCTTTGAGGACGATGAAATTCCGCATCTCCATAAGCCGCGCCGTTTGCAGCGCATGACCGGAAGCCTCAAGCAGCCGCAACGCATCCTCCGCATCCTCGGCCCCGCGCATCCGGGCAAGGCGGCCCGTGAGCTCCGCGTCCAGAATGAGCGCCTCCAGCCGGCCCGCCTGGTCCCGGCTCAGATGGTCCCGGTAGCGGCCCAGCGCTGCCCGGGCCTCGTCAAAACGCCGGGCCTGGAGAAGCTTCACAAACTGGTTGTTAAGGCACGCAAAGGTGAATTCCGGCCACCGTGAATCGCCCGGATAGCGCTCCGCCGCGGCCATGCCCCATCTGAGGGCGTCCTGCTCCCGTCCCATGTTGAGCAGGGACGCGCCGTAGTGGTAGACGCGGTCTATCAGGTCACGGCTGGGGTCAGAGAAGAACGGCGTCGAGGCCGGGGCCGCGCGGTTAGCCAGGAGCGCCGCCCGGTCAGCGGCAAGGGGGACCGCCTCCCCAAAGCGCCCCCGCAGTTCCAGCTCTGAGATGCGGTTTGTAAAGATGAGCGACGCCAGCTCCAGCCGGGTGATCGAGGCCCGTTCCCGGTAATTCCGGGCCGGAACATACACAAAGCCCGTTGACTGCCCGAATGCGTCCTGGAATTCCCGGCGGCTCCCCGGATCAAAGCCGTAGGGATTGGTCGTCTCCACATCGATAGACTCCGCGCCCGCGCTGACCGCCGCAAAAGCGTGATCCTTGGTCATCACCCCCCAGACCTCCAGGCCCGCGGCGGAGGCCAAGATCGCGTAGAATACGGCGGACGACACGCAGTTATACCGCCCGCTGGTGAAAATCTCGTCCAGGCGGGTTTGATGGGCGGAATAAGCGCGCAGGAAGCGCCGGTGCATGAAGGTAAGAACGTACTCCGCCCGTTCACGGGGAGCGGCAGGCATATCATCCGAGGCAAGCAGGTCCCGCACGGCGGCGTTGAGCGTGTCCCGCGCCGCGTTTAACTGCGCCCCGGAAGCCCAGAGCGCTATCTCGGCCAAATCCTGCCAGGAGTACGCCTCGTTTCTGACCCGCCGGTTGTACTCCGCCGCCCTCGGGTCCGGGTCCAAAGGGGGAAAACCCGCATCCGGCGGCAAATCGCCCCGGGGCGTCTGGGCGTACGAAGCCTGCCCCGCTAAACCCAGCCACAAGAACGCCGAAAGAATCCGCCGCATTGACCGGCCCATAGTGCTTCCCATAGAATATTAGTATAACGGAATGCCGATATGATGATAAGAGAGGAACCGCGATGACCGCGCCTGATGAAGATCTGATAATTGTAGGAGCCGGGCCCGCCGGACTGTCCGCCGCGCAGTACGGCGGCAGGGCGAACCTGCGGGTTCTGGTGTACGAACAGCTTGCCCCCGGCGGCCAAGCGCTGAATATCAACATGCTGGAAAACTACCCCGGCCTGATCCCGGAAAAACCCGGCGACGCCTTTGCCGAAGATATGCGCCGCCAGGCGGAGCAATTCGGCGCCCGTATCGCCGTTGAGCCGGTGCTGTCTATTAATAAGGAAGAAAACGTCTTCCGGGCGAGGCTGGGAAACGGCGCGGAGGTTACGGCCTATGCGGTTATCATCGCATCAGGCGCGAAACGCCGGCTCCTGGATATTCCCGGAGAGCGGGAATTCACGGGCCGGGGAGTCTCGTACTGCGCGGTCTGCGACGGCCCCTTCTTCAAAGGAAAGAAAATTTTCGTCGTTGGCGGGGGGGACGCGGCCTGCGACGAGGCCCAGTACCTCTCCCGCCTCTCCCCGCAGGTGGTTTTGGTCCACCGCCGGGACGCTTTCCGGGCCCAGAAAGCGCTGGCCGAACGGGTACTCCGCAATCCGGCCATCACCGTCCGCTTGAATACCCGGCTGCGGGAGATTCGGGGGGACGCCCGGGTCAATGCCGTGGCGCTGGAAAACGTCCTGACCGGGGAGCGGACCGAAGAAAACGCGGCGGCGGTGTTCATCTACGCCGGCGTCCTGCCCCAGACGGCGATGGTTCCCGGTCTTGCCGCCGATGAAAGCGGCTATCTGATCACGGATCAGCGTATGGCAACGGCGGTTCCCGGACTCTTCGCCGCCGGGGATGTCCGCGCCGCCCCCTTCCGCCAGGTGGTTGTCGCCGCCGGGGAGGGAGCGGTGGCGGCCCACAGCGCCGCAGCCTATATCGAGGCGCTGACCGGCGGAGCTTCCCGTTGAAACGCGCCGGTTTCCCGCCGGCGCTCCGGTGTTCCCTCATCCTCCTGATTTTTTGCGGCGGCCCGCTCTTTCCCCAGCGCTTTGACGGCCCCGAACGCCCCGATGCGCTGGCCCGGCTTCTCATAGAACGGATGAGCGATGAGGAGGCCCTCGCGCAAACCTTCATGTTCGGCTGGGTGGGCGCGGAGCCCTCCCCCCTCATCCTGGACTGGATCCGGGAACGGCGCATCGGCGGGGTGAAAATCTTCGGCTGGAACACCGGCGACACCTTAAAGCTGGCCGCGGCGGTGGGCGCGTTACAGGAGGCGGCGCTGGCAAGTCCCCTGGGCGTGCCCCTCTTCGTGGCCACCGATCAGGAGGGGGGCTGGATACGGCACGTGAAGGGGGCTACCAGCGAGACCCCCGGAAACATGGCAATCGGCGCGTCGGGCTTTCCCCGGGACGCCTACCTGTCCGGCTACTACATAGGCCGGGAACTGGCGGCGCTGGGAATCAACATGAATTTCGCCCCCACGGTAGACCTCTACACCAACCGGGATTCCACCCTCATCGGCCCGCGGGCCTTCGGGAGCGACCCGGTGCAGGCGGGAATTCTCGGCGCGGCCTTTATGAAGGGCCAGAGCGCGGCGGGAATCATCGCCACGGCAAAACACTACCCCGGCCACGGGGACACAGACTTGGACTCCCACGGGGTGCTCCCCCGGATCGGCGCGTCTTTCGAGGCGCTCTGGGACCGGGAACTCGTACCCTACCGTATCCTTGCCCGCGAGGGAATTCCCGCCGTCATGAGCGGGCATCTGGCCTTTCCCAACACCCAGGCGGCCATGACCCCCGCGTCCCTTTCCCCCTGGTTCCTCCAGGATGTGCTGCGGGAGCGCATCGGCTTTCAGGGGCTCATCGTTACCGATGATCTGATGATGAACGGCGCGGCCATGAGCGCGGGCAGCGTTTCCCAGGCGGCAAAGGAGGCGCTCATGGCGGGGAACGACATCATCCTGGTCTCCAAGACCCCCGGCCTGTATGAACCGGTCTGGCTGAATCTGACGGCGGCCATGCGCGGTGAGCCCGCCTTCCGCGCACGGGTCAGGGCCGCCGCCCAGCGGGTACTCGCCGCCAAATTGACCTACCTGCGCGGGGAGCGGGCGGCGCCCCGCATACCGGACCTTGCCCAGGTGGAGCGCTCGGTTCCCGATCCCCAGGGGGCGGCCTTCTTCCTGGACCTCGCGGCCCGCAGCGCAACGGTCGTCAAGGGGGGAGACGCATCCGGGGTGATTCCGCTCATGCCGGAACAGGCGGGACGGGTGCTTCTGGCCGGGCAGTTCGAGGACTTCTTTACCGCCGGTAAGCGGGCCTACCCCGGCGCGGTGACCTGCTTTTACGCCGGCGGGACCGGCGCGGCTCGCGGCGCGGGGCAGGCGGATCTGCCGCGCCTTGCCCGGCAGTCGGACACGATCATCTTTTGCATTTCAAGCGCGGCGGGGCTGGGGCCGCTGGAGAGCATCAAATCCCTGGGCAAGAAGGTGATTCTCTTCTCGGTGCTCAGTCCCGCTTTTGTGAACAGCGCCCCATGGGTAGACGGCGCAATCGCCGTGTACAGCTACTCCCCCGAATCCTTTGTGGCGGGATTTTCGGCGCTTCTGGGGCGCATTTCCGCCGGGGGGCGGCTGCCCTTTGTCCGGCCCGCGCCGTGATGCGGGCCGGACGCGGTCATTGGCGCTGGCGGATGACCCGCAGGGCTGATGTTGCGCGGGTTGAATCGTTTTTGCGGACCGCCGCGGTCCCGTGTATGTCGGCCTGCGCCCGGTTTCTGGGCCGGAAGCAGGGGGATCACGCCTGGTTTCTCGCGGAAACCGGGCCGGAGATTTCCGCGCTGATCGTCCACTATAGCCGTATTCTGTTTCCCGTGTTTCTAGGCCGGAAGGATGTTCCGCTTCCCTGTTTTATGCGGCGTTTCCTGGGGAGGATGCCCCTCCACGCGGTTCACGGTCCCCGGGAAGACGCGGAGCGGCTGGAGGCCCTGATACGGCCCCTGGGCTATGCAAGCGCTCACCGCGTTGAATTCGACCTGATGACGCTGGACTGCGCGCCCGTTCCCCGCAGCCTGCTGGCGGGACCGGCGGGGCTCGTGGTGCGGCAGCCCCGCGCCGGTGATACGGACGATATAGAAGCGCTTTTTCAGCTCCACGCGGCCTATGAGCGGGAGGAGGTGCTGCCCCCCGGGGCCTCGTTCAACGCTGCCGCGTCCCGTCTTTCGTTCACCCAGACGCTGGGGCGGGAGTATCTGCTGGCCGCCGAACTGGGGGGCCGCGTTGTGGGGAAGATCAATACCAACGCGGCGGCGTTTTCCCGCTATCAGATCGGCGGGGTGTATGTACATCCGGCCTACCGGGGCCGGGGCATTGCCACCCGCATGACCGCCGCGCTGTCCCAATACCTTATCGCTCTGGGCGGCGGGATTAACCTGTTCGTGAAGAAGGGCAATCCCGCCGCCCGCAGCGCGTATCTCCGCGCCGGGTTTCAGGCCGCCGGAGATTACCGGATTACGTACTATTAGGGAATCGCTGGTTCGGATTACACGGATTTAAACCGCAGATGACACAGATGTACACAGATTACGAACCTTCGGTTCGACACTGATGTTGTTTCTACTCATCTGTGCCATCCTT
>JAITHH010000200.1 GCA_031280065.1 Treponema sp.
ACCGCATCGAACCCGCAGCCAAGGCCGAAGCCCTCCGGCGGGTTGAAGCGCTCCTTTCCCGCTTTCCGGTCTACCCGGAACTGGACCTGGGCATACTCAAAGCGGCATTTGTTCCCGCAGCGTGATAAAAGACCGGCACGGTCAACAACTTAAGAGGGGGGACTGGGGGGCGCGAACCGAAGGTTCGATGTCCCCCCAGCGGGGGTGTGGGGGCGGAACCCCCGCAGAATTGCCGCTGACAGCCTCTTGACATTTCTACCAAAGCCGCTAAAATAAGAGTTGACAGTAAATGGTTCTCATAAAAAAAGAGTCGTTGAAACGGCTCTTTTTTTATGGGTAAGCAGCGCGGGGGCGCGGCGCGAAAGCGCTTTGAGGTGAGGATGCAGTATACGGTCAGGACGGCGGAGCCGGTGTTTGATTCCCTTGAGCCGGTAATCCGGGGACTGGGGATGTCCCTGGTGGAGCTGACCGTTTTCCGGAGCCGGGGGAGCGCCCGGGTACGGGCCGTGGTTTACAAAGCCGGCGCGGTGGGGCATGAGGACTGCGCCCGGGTTCACCGCGCCATCCTGCCCCGGCTGGAACTCGCGTTTCCGAGGGAGGAACTTTTTGTGGAAGTGTCTTCCCCCGGCGTTGACCGGCTCATCAAGGACGGCGCTGAATTCACCCACTACCGGGGCCGGGGCCTGCGCTGTTACCGGACGGATATTTCCGATTGGACCGGAGGCGTCCTTGAGTCTTCGGATGAGCGGGGAATCGTCCTTCGGGGAAAGGATGGACCTATGAACCTGGGATACGATGTTATCGCCAAGGCGAAGTTAGATTATTCACAGGAGGTTTAAGACCGTGGCAACGGATATGTCGGAAGCAATTCAACAGTTGATTCAGGATCGGGGCATTTCGGAGGAACTCGTCCTGCGGACTATTGAAAATACCCTCCTCGCGGCCTATAAACGGAAATTTGGGGATGCGGATAACGCCATTGTCCGGTTTAGCGAAAACAACCGGGAAGTTTCAATTTACGCGAAGAAAAAAATTGTGGAATTAGCTCACAAAGAGATTTCCGAGATAGAGCTGGAGGACGCCCAGGAGCTGAACCCGGACGCGGAGATCGGGGATGAGCTGCTGATCGAGGTGGACCCTCGGGAATTCGACCGGATTTCCGTGCAGAGCGCCAAGCAGACTGCCCGCCAGTCCATCAGGGAAATCCAAAAGGACAGCCTCTACTCGGAATACAAGGACAAAGTAGGGGAAATCATCATCGGCTACTACCAGCGCGAGCGGAACGGCACCATCTACGTGGACTTGGGCAAGGTGGAGGGGATATTCCCCCGGAAGTACCAGTCCTCCCGCGAAACGTACCATGTGAACGACCGGATCAAGGCCCTGATTACCGAGGTAACCAAGAGTGCAGGCGGGCTCCAGGTGGTGCTCTCCCGGACCCATACGGACTTTGTGCAGGCCGTGTTTGAGCTTGAGGTGCCGGAAGTCTACGATAAGACCGTAGAGATTCATAAGATCGTCCGGGAACCGGGCTACCGGACCAAGCTGGCTGTGTATTCCAACCGGGACGACGTGGACCCCGTAGGCGCGTGCGTGGGTCTCAAGGGCGTGCGGATTCAGGCGGTGATCCGGGAGCTTGAGGGCGAGAAGATCGATATTCTCAAGTACGATCCCGATCCCCGGCGGTTCATCAAGAACGCCCTGTCCCCTGCGGAAGTGCGGGACGTGATCATCTTGGATGACGGGAAGAAACAGGCCCTGGCCGTGGTTGCGGAAAGCCAGCTTTCCCTGGCCATCGGCAAGCAGGGACTCAACGTCCGGCTGGCAAACCGGCTGGTGGACTGGAGTATCGACGTGAAGACCGACGCCCAGTTCGCGGAAATGGACATCTCGTCCGCGGCCCGGGAAGCGGCGGCGGAACTCTTCGGGAACGAAGAAGAGTACAGCGAAGAGATTTCCCGGATTGCGGATCTTCCCGGCGTGGACGCGGCGGTGGAGGAGGTCCTCAAGAACAACGGGATCGAGTTTATCGAAGACCTGCTGGCCCTTGCGCCGGAGCAGCAGGAGGCCCTGCCCGGTGTCAGCAAGGAACAGCTTGAGACGCTGCGGAAGTTAATAGAAGAATATGTAGAGATCGTGGAAGAGGGTGAGGTTTCCGCGGACGAAGATCAGGCGGCGGCGGAAGCGGGATTTGAGGAAACGGAAGAAGAAGACGCCGCGGAAGAATACGAGTGCCCCGAATGCGGGGCGAAAATCACCGTAACAATGACCAATTGCCCGAGTTGCGGCATTGGTCTGAGCTTCGAATATGAGGATGAAGACGTATAAAGGTGGATCATGGCTGAGGAATTAGAGAATACCCAAAAACCCAAGGTTGAACTCATCAAGCGGCCCAAGAGCGAACATGAAGCTCCTCCCGAAGGAAGCAAAAACGGTTCTTCCCCGGAACACGGCGAACGCCGTAAGGTAGTTGTGGTGAAGAAAAAAGCGGGACCGGCGCCGGGAACCGGGGCGGCAAAGAAACCTCAGCCCAAGGTCGTGGCGGCGCGGGGAGAAGCCCCGCCTGAGCCCGCCCCTCCTCCTCCTTCGCCGCCTCCGGTGGAGGAGCGGGCCAAGCCTGCGATCCAGGAAGCCCCCGCTGATCCATCCCATACGGCAGCGCCTGTCCGCGAGGCCAAGGCTCCGCCTGCGGGAATTAAGCCGGCTTCCAGCCCGCCGGGGGAACGCCAAGTCAGCGTGTACCCCAGCGCCCAGCGTCCCCACGCGGCGGCGGGCAGGGTGGGCGGCAGGTTCGTCGGGCCGAGGCCTCCCCGTGATGACGCCGGTCCCCCGCGCCGGTCTCAGCCTCCCTTTGCCCCGCGCCCTGCGGGAACCGCCGGACGGCCCGGAGGCCGGCCCATGGGAAACCGTCCGGGACCGGAAGGCGGCGGCTTTGGAGGAAACCGGGGCGGCGGACAGAACCGTCCCTTCATCCCCCGCCCGGGCGGAGGCAGGGGCGGCCCCGGTATGGGGCGTCCCGGCGGCTTCAGCGGGCCCCGGCCCGGCGGCCCACGGTTCGGCGGTAACCGGCCCGGCGGAGGACCCCCTCCCGCGCCGCTCATGGAGGGTAAGGGGCCCGTCAAGAAAACCTTTAAGGCGAAAAAAGCGGTCTATCAGCGGAAAGAACAGGAGATGGAGGAGAAACTCCTCCAGACCAAGAAGAAGATCACCAGTGTAACCAATCCAGTTCCCAAGTCCATCGACATTATGGAGGTGGTGTCAGTTTCCGAACTTGCCCGGAAGATGAACCTCAAAGCGCGGGACCTGATCCACAAGCTGATGAGCATGGGCCAGATGGTTACGATTAACCAGCAGATCGACGCGGAAACCGCCGCGATCCTGGCTGCGGAATTCGGGGCGGAGGTGAAGATCGTCAGTCTCTACGACGAAACGGTCATCACCACCGAAGCGGATGACGAGGGGTCCAAGACCCCCCGGCCCCCGGTGGTTACCGTCATGGGGCACGTGGATCATGGGAAGACCAAGCTCCTGGACGCGATCCGCAGTTCAGACGTGGTGGCCGGCGAATTCGGCGGCATCACCCAGCACATCGGCGCGTACATGGTGGAAACCCCCCAGGGGAGGATCACCTTCCTCGATACCCCCGGCCACGAGGCGTTTACCCGTATGCGGGCGCGGGGCGCGCAGGTTACCGACATCGTGGTGCTGGTGGTGGCCGCCGATGACGGGGTCATGCCCCAGACTATCGAAGCGATCAACCACGCGAAAGAAGCGGATGTTCCCATCATCGTGGCGGTGAACAAGATGGACAAGCCCGAAGCCAACCCTGACAAGGTCAAGAGCCAGCTTTCCGAGCTGGGGCTCATGCCCGAAGACTGGGGGGGCCAGACGATGTTTGTGGAACTTTCGGCCCTGCGAAAAGAAGGGATCGACAAGCTCATCGAGGCGATCCTCTTGCAAGCGGAGATACTCGATCTCAAGGCCAACCATAACCGCATCGCCGAGGGCAAAGTCCTCGAATCGCGGATAGATCATGGCCGGGGCATTGTCGCCACGGTCATGGTGGAGCGGGGGACCTTGACTATCGGGGATTCCTTTGTGGCGGGCATCTGGCCCGGCAAGGTCAGGGCCCTGTTCAATGACAAGGGCGAGAAAGTGGAGGAGGCGACGCCTTCCATGCCTGTGGAAGTTCTGGGCTTTGAGGGTATCCCCAACGCCGGGGATCCCCTCCAGGTGGTGGACGACGAGCGGGTGGCACGGGGCATTTCCGCCAAACGGCAGGAACTCAAACGCTTCGAGGACGCCAAGCACATCAAAAAGATCACCTTGGACAACCTCTACGACACGATCAGCGACGGGGCCATTCAGGAACTCAAGGTGATTATCAAGAGCGACGTACAGGGTTCCGCCGAGGCGCTGCGCTCCAGCCTGGAGAAACTCTCCAACCAGGAAGTGCGCCTCAATGTGATTCAGGCGCTGCCGGGGGCCATCAACGAGGGGGATGTGGATTTGGCCATGGCCTCCAACGCGATTATCATCGGCTTCAACGTGCGGCCCGTGCCCAAGGCAAAGGCGCTGGCGGATCAGGAGAAGGTCGATGTCCGGCGCTACAACGTGATCTACCGGGCAGTGGAGGAGATTCAGCAGGCGATGGAGGGGATGCTCAAGCCCGACACCAAGGAGGAGGTCATCGCCACGGTGGAGGTGCGGGACACCTTCAAGACGCCGAAGTTCGGTACTATCGCCGGCTGCTATGTGCTTACCGGCACGGTAAAACGCAGCGCCAGCGTGAACGTAATCCGCGATGAGATCGTGGTTCACACCGGCAAGATCGGCAGTCTCCGCCGTTTCAAGGACGATGTGCGGGAAGTGGCCGCAGGCTACGAGTGCGGTCTCGGCATCGAGGGTTTTGACAACATCCAAGTGAACGACCAGCTCGAAATTTTTGAAATAGTAGAAGTCGCCCGCAAATTCAGTTGATGGAGGCGCGGGGGAGGGGGGGCCGCAGCCTCCCTGCCAGGAGGGGGCAGGGCTCCCGCGAGGGGGGATATGCTTTACGGTCTCAAAAAACACGTCCGCTTCCTCATCCCCCTCCTCTATGCGGCGGGTATGCTTGCCCTCGTGTTTTCCGTATGGAAATGGCAGAACGCCGTCCGGCAGGGCGGGGAAACCGCCCTGTACCGGAACCTCATGGATTACCCAGCCTATGTACGCCGGGGATTTGACCCCGCTGAACTTCAGCCTGACGCTCCGGCGTGGCGCCGCTTCGATACGCCGCCCCTGCGGATCATGAATGCCCCCCTCGACAGCCTCCCTAAACGGCCCTTTCTATCGCCCTGGGGAAGGGAGGAAGATGAGTTCACCATACTCATCGCCCTGGAAATAGACGGCAATGCCCTGGCGATCCTGGACGGGGACGCCGCTCCAGTACCGGGTATGTTCTTCGCCTGTATCGGGGATAACTGGGAGATATTCCTCAACGGGAAGCTCGTCCGTTCAGAGATGCATTTGGGCGCGGACGGCAAAATCCGCTCGCACCGGACCTGGCGGGACGTGTACTTTCCGCTAGACCGCTCCCTCTTGAAGCCCGGGACGAATATGCTGGCCCTGCGGATACGGGGCGATCCCGCCTACGACGGCACGGGCCTGTACTACACTGCGCCCTACTACCTGGACGATTATGCGGCGATTGAAAAGCGGCAGCGGAACCCGCTGCTCGTGGCGCTCTGCGGCGTGTTCGGCTTTACCGGCGTATACCACCTCCTGCTTTTTTTCTCGGTCAGGCGCCGGCGGGAGTTCTTTTATCTCTACTACGGGCTGTTTTCAATCCTGCTGTGCGCGTATACCATCACCCGGAACAGCATCATCTACCTCTTGATCGCCGATTCTAACATTGCGGTCCGCCTGGAATACACCGCAATATTCATCGCAATTCCCATGGCGGGCTTCTTTGTTGAATCTCTGGCGCGGCGGAAGATCACGCGGATCAACAAGGCGTACCTGCTGATCTCTCTGGCTTTCGCCCTGAGTCAGATTGTGTTCAGCGGACAGTACGGCGATGAGATTTTGGCGGTGTGGAACATCTCCACCATGCTCTACTTCCCCTACATCTTTTTCTACGATATTGTCTTCTGCTTTTGGACTTTACTCCGGGACAGAAAGGCGGAAAATCCGTCCGACAGCTCCCAGGCCAGGGAAAAAACGGCGCTTATCAATATCATGATCGGCGTGGGGATTAACCATATCTGCGGAACCTTCGATATTTTGGACGTGCTGTTCTTTCATAAGTCCTTTAACCTGTTCCAATACAGCGTCTTTGTGGTGAATATCGGAATCGCGTTTATCCTCTCGGAGAAATTCAGCAGTATGTACGGACGGCTGGAGCGCTCGCGGGATATGCTGGAGACCGTGGTGCGGAAGCGTACCGCGGCGCTGGAAGAACAGACCGCCATCGCGGTCAGCGCGTCCCGGGCCAAGAGTGAATTCCTCGCCACAATGAGCCATGAGATACGCACCCCTCTGAATGCCATCATCGGCCTTTCGGAGATCGAACTGCAAGGCAGCCTGCCCTGGAAAAGCAAGACGAATCTGGAGCAGATATACCAATCGGGCTCGACTCTGCTGGGGATCGTCAACGATATTCTCGATATTTCCAAGATCGAAGCGGGGAACTTCGGCCTGATCCCGGTGGAATATGAGACCGCGCCCTTCATCAACGATACGGTCAACCTCAACCGTATCCGTATCGGCTCCAAACCGATTCTCTTTGTGCTGGACGTGGGCGGGGACTTCCCCCGCAAACTCCGGGGGGATGAATTGCGGGTCAAGCAGGTACTCAACAACGTGCTTTCCAACGCGATCAAGTACACCAGAGAGGGGAGCGTAACGCTTTCACTGGCGTGGGAACACCTGGGCGGCGCGGCGCTGCTCCGCTTTGTCATACGGGACACGGGCATCGGCATCCGCGAGGAGGATGCCGGGAAGCTCTTCTCTAATTATACCCAGCTTGACACACATGCGAACCGGAAGATCGAGGGGACCGGTCTGGGCCTTGCGATCACGAAGAAGCTGGTAGAGATGATGGACGGCACGATCACGGTGCAGAGCGAATACGGCAGGGGAAGTGTCTTTACGGTGGAGATCATCCAGGGGCTGGCGGACTCCCAGCCCATCGGCGAGGAGACCGCCAAAAGCCTCCGCAGTTTCCGCTATATCAATTACGGGGAGAGCCGGGAGTTTACCCGGTCCTGGATGCCCTATGGAAAAGTTCTGGTTGCCGACGATATGCCGGTGAACCTCCAGGTGGCTGAAGGCCTGCTCCGGCCCTACGGCCTGACGGTGGACGCGGTTACTTCCGGCGCAGACGCGGTAGAACGGGTCCGGAGAGGGCTGCCCCGCTACGATGTTATCTTCATGGATCACATGATGCCGGGCATGGACGGCGTTGAGGCGGCGCGGCTCATCCGTGAAGAAACCGGCAGCGATTACGCTCAAACCGTGCCCATCGTCGCCTTGACCGCCAATGCCCTGGCAGGGAACCGGGAGATGTTTCTTTCCAAGGGCTTTAACGGCTATCTTTCCAAACCGATTGACATTATCCAGTTGGACGCGGCCCTGAATCACTGGGTACGGGACAAGCAAAGCGCGGAAACGTTGGCGCAGGCGGAGCGCGAAAAGCCCGTCCTCGCCGCTGAGGAGCAGGGAGTTTCGGAGCTGTTGGGCCGCTCCATCGATGGTCTTGATTTTGCCCAGGGCAAGGCGAATTACAGCGGCGAGGCGGCTTATCTGAATATCCTGCGGGCCTATCTTGTCCATACGCCGGGGATTCTGGAAAAGATACTGAATCCCTCCCCGGACTCCCTTGCCGAATACACGGTGCTGATCCACGGGCTCAAGGGTTCCAGCTACGGGATTTGCGCGGGCGCGGTGGGCAGGAAAGCTGAAGCGCTGGAAGCGGCGGCCCGCTCCGGGGACTTCCAGAAAGTTCTCGCGGAAAACGCCTCGTTCATTGAATCGGTGAGGTTCCTGCTCTTGGACCTGGAGGACTTGCTGAAGCGGACCGCGGAACGCACGGAGGAGCGGCCTCGGGTCCCTGCTCCGGACGGCGCCCTCTTGTCCCGGCTGCTGGACGCGGTGAAGCGCTACAAATCCGCCATTATGGAAGAGATTCTTATGGAGCTTGAATCCTACGAATACGAGCGGGGCGGGGAGTTGGTAGTCTGGCTTCGTCAGCAGATGGACAATCTGGAATATGAGGCGATAAAGAACCGTCTTGAGTCTTTCTAAATCCGCTCTTTTTTCAACTTTTTCTAAAAAAACGCTTCCCCCCGCTTGACACAACCGCTCAAATCCTATAAAGTAATAACTACGATCCCCTGTAGCTCAGCTGGCAGAGCAAGTGGCTGTTAACCACTGGGTCCGTGGTTCGAATCCGCGCGGGGGAGCTTGATAGCCCGTCCTTCAGGACGGGCTATTTCTTTATGGGATAAAGAGTTAGCTCACTTTGGCTAGAATGACACAAAGGCCGTTTTGTGTCAGAAAAAGGCCAAAAAAGGCCGTGTCAACGGTACTGTCAACAAACTGTCAACAAAGAGTGGTATCGGCAACGTAAACGTTGCCGATACCGGTCATCCAATGGAGGCTGGTTGGAGGCTACAATGGCGGTTAAGGTTGGCAAATATCGACGCGCCAACGTCGTTGGCGATTCCAACGAAGACTGAATACCGGAACGTTCTGGTATTACTGGTTTGAAGATGAGGACGGCAGGCGAGTCCAGCGGGCCTGCGGACATGGCGAGATGAGCAAACGGAACGCAGCGGCGTTCCTTGAGGAATTGCTTCGGGCGGATATGCTCGAAGAAAAGTACAAGGCGGAACTGCGGAGAAAGACCTTTGCGATATTCGCCGATGGGATGTTCCTTGCGGGCGCTCCCCACCTTGAACGCTGGAAGGCCAAAGGCCGGGTTCTCAAACCACAAACCATCGTCCAGCACCGGCGGCATCTGGTTAACTATCTTATTCCCAAGTTCGGCAAGCTCACCTTGGACAAAATCCGCCCGGCGGCAGTGGAAGACTTTTTACTCGAACAAAGGCTGTCCAACTCCTGCCGAAATACGATTCTCTACACCCTCAAACTGGTTATGCAGGAAGCACGGCGGGAAGGCGTCATCGAAAGCATACCGGACTTTGAGCCGTTTCGACGGAACGGACGGCGGCAGGACGTTCTTTCCAGCGAGGAATTGACCACCTTATTCCCCACTGACGAGCAGGAGCTTATCCGCATCTGGACACGGCTAGAGGACAAGCGGAAGGAGCGGGATGGGAACCTTGCCCTGATGTTCGGGACTCTGTTTTGCGTCACGGTCTCGGCGGGGCTGCGTTCCGGGGAAATCCGGGCGTTACACCGGGAGCAGGTGAGTATCCCCAACAGCGGACTGTTGATAGACCGCGCTGTGGACGACCAGGGCGAGATAGGGCCGCTTAAAAAAGCTACCGCCGAAGACAACCGGAGCCGTGCGGTCATCATCCCGGAAGTTACCCTGCGGATGCTGGAACGCTGGCTGGAACGAGCGCCGGAATGTCCTGAATACCCGGGACTGGTCTTCTCATATCACGGAAAGCCCATAGCCAATTACTACATCCT
>JAITHH010000273.1 GCA_031280065.1 Treponema sp.
CGTGGTAAGCGTCCCGCGCAGTTCCGCCTCGGCGGCGGCGGGATTGCCGATAAGGGGAAAATTCCGCAGTTCCATGACAAATTCAGCCGGATACAGATAATCCACATAGTACGCCAAAATGCTTTGCAAAAAGGTAATCGCTGTTATATGGAAGGCGTAGGCCAGAAGGAGGATCACGTAGGGCCTGTTGGTAAACACTGCCCTGTAGGTTGAAAAAAAGCCCTCTGTGGGAATATCGGCGCGGGTATGCTTTTTTTCCCTGGTGCCAAAAAATGTAAGCAAGGTAACGATCATCATTACCGCGCCCAAAATCAGGCCCATCATCGACCAGCCCGTTTTTTCACCGGAGAACGCCCCTGCCAAGGGAAGTACGGCAGCCGCACCGGCAATCGTCCCAAACACCGCGCAGCCGAAACGGTAACCATTAAGGCTTGTCCGTTCGTGGTAGTCGTCGGTCAATTCCGGGGTCAGAGAAGAATAGGGAATGTTGATTATCGTAGCGGCCGTGTTGACCAGCATGAGGCACAGCGTAGCCCAGAGCATCAGCGCGCCGGGACTTTGCAGGGAAGGCGCGGTAAAGAACAGCCACATCGTCAACATCATGGGAACAGCCCCCGCCAGAAGATAAGGCCGCCGCCTGCCCAGCGGCGTAACCGTCCTGTCGGAAATAAAGCCCATCATGGGATCGGTTACCGCGTCCCAGACCTTGCCGATCATCAGGGCCGAACCGGCAAGGGCGGCGGCCAGACCCGCGACATCGGTCAGGTACTTCAGGCACCAAAACCCCATGAGGGTAAAAAACATATTCCCCCCAAGATCAAAAATCCCAAAACCGAGTTTTTGTCCTACAGTAAGTTTTTTACCCCGCATACTTTTCTCCAGTTATATCAACGCTTCCTAGTTATTGACCCGTTCTACATATTCATTGGTTTCAGTATTTACCAGAATTTTTTCACCCTGCTTGATAAAGAGCGGAACACGGACAGTCAATCCCGTCTCGGTAGTTACCGGTTTTGTCGCGCCTGAAACAGTATCGCCTTTTACATAGTTTTCCGATTCCGCGACAGTAAAGACAACCTTGTAGGGAATCTTGATATCGATCACCGCTCCTTCCCAAATAGTAATCTCGTAGGAACTCCCTTCCTGAAGATACAGCTTTTTGTCTTCCATGTCGGCTATCGGGACTTCATGCTGCTCATAGGATTCATTATCCATAAAATGATAGTTGTCCTGATCGGCGTACTGATACTGACAGGTTACTATGGAAACTTCCGCGTCCTCCACTTCCTGCTGGGTAGGAATAGTCAGACTCAAAACAGAGCCGTCCTTGATACTTTTCATTTTGACACGGGCAATGGCCGTACCTTTTCCCGGATTATGAAATTCCCGTTCCACCACCAGAAAGGGCTGCCCCTTTTGAAGCAGACAGGTACCTTTAACAATGTCTCCGCCCCGGATCATGATTCAACCTCACTCACAAAAAATTCAGGCTGTTCAAAAACTCGCTGAAAACAAGAACAGCTTTCTGAACAGCATCCGCTTAAAACTGCATATTTCGCAAAAAAAGTATAATCGCGCCGCTTTTTTTCGTCTACGGCCCTGCCGGGGTAGTCAAGGACTTGCATTTCCCCGTACAAAAAACCGCGAAACATTAAGGGGGGCGCATTTCCGCACTTTTGCTCCGGGCGCATACATCCATTGCCGCGCCCCCCTGCGCCCGGCCGCCGAAAGCGGCCGGGCTACCCCCGAATAACAAATGCCTCAGCCGCCATGACGCAGAGCGCGGTACCGGCTGGTTTTTGAAATCACCCCCTATAGTAAAGCATAATCCGTCCCCGCGCCCTCTATACCACAGGAGGCCGCCATGTTTGTCAACGGTTATGCGCCCTACGGCGCGGAAGGAATCATTATCAGGGTTGAAACCGACATACGCCGCGGCATTCCCGGCATCGACATGACCGGCCTGGCCGAAGGCGCGGTCAAAGAATCGCGGGAACGGGTCCGCGCGGCTTTTCGCAATTCAGGACTGGAATTCCCCCAGGATCGCATCCTCATCAATCTGGCCCCCGCCGGATTCCGCAAAGACGGCGCATCCCTCGATCTGCCGATAGCCGTTTCCGTCATGGCCGCAGCCGGCATTGTCGGCGGACTTGGCTCGTTTCCCGAACAATTTATGGTACTGGGCGAACTGGAACTGTCCGGCAAAGTCAGGCCCGTACGGGGAGTTTTGGCGGCGGTCGCGGCAGGCCTCCGCGAAGGAATACGCTGCTTCATCGTCCCAAAAGGAAACGAGGAAGAAGCGGCCATTCTGCTCGATTCAGGCGGTCCAAGCGGCTCAGACGACAAAGACGGCGTAAAAACAGCCTTCGCCGCAGCCGCCACACTTGAAGAAACGGCGCATGCCCTGACACTATTCGCCGCAAACGGAACCTTTCCGCCGCGTTTCGGTCCAGGCCGGACAAACGCGAACACGGCCCCGGCATCCTGGGGCGATTTTTCGGAAGTACGCGGACAAAACCGCTACAAACGGGCGCTGGAAATAGCGGCCGCCGGAGGGCACAACCTTCTGGTATTCGGACCGCCCGGTTCCGGCAAAACCATGCTGGCGCGGCGGCTGCCTTCGATCATGCCGCGCCTCACGCCGGAAGAAGCGGTAGAAGTAACACGCCTGCACAGCCTGGCCGCATCCGTATTCAGCCGCGAAGAAAACCCGGAAAGCATACACTCCCTCATCACCTGCCCGCCGTTCCGTTCCCCGCATCACTCAGCCAGCGCCGAAGGCATACTCGGCGGCGGCAGAACCGTACGCCCTGGCGAAATCACGCTCGCCCACCTGGGAATCCTGTTCCTGGACGAAGCCCCGGAATTCCGCTCCAACGTACTCCAGTCCCTCAGGGAACCGCTGGAAGACCGCGTCATCACCATAGCCAGAGCCGAAGGCCAGGTTAAACTCCCCGCGGATTTTCAACTTATTCTGGCGGCAAACGCCTGCCCCTGCGGACGGCTCGGCGCCAGAAACCCCTCCGCCATGCAGGAATGGAGTGCCGGAACCTGCTTTTGCACCCCCGAAGAAATTCACCGCTACTGGCGCAAATTTTCAGGCGCGCTCCTTGACAGAATAGAACTGCGGATCGCGGCCCTGCCTCCCGACAGCACCGGCATTTTAGACGCTTCCATCTCATACGAAGGAACCGAAATCGAAGATATGATAAGGGGGGAAGCCGCATGTCCGCTGAGCGGACACGTCCCCCCGCTCCGCGTCTTTTCCGGCGATGCGGAAAAGGACGCTCCGCTCCCCCCTCTGAGAGACTCTTTGCGGGGCGCCTGCGGCGCAGACAGTGAAAGCGCCGTACGCCGCATTCCGCCTGATCCCGTATCCGCCTCACAGCGCCCCGGATCTTCTTTTGCGTACGCATGCCGGATCGAAAAAGCCGTAGAAATCCAGCGTCTGCGCTTTACCGGAAGCCCCTGCCGCCGTAACGCGCGCATGTCTCCCGGCCAAATAGACGCCTTTTGTCCGTTGACAGACGCCGCAAGCCGGGCATTCAAGAATTCCATAGAAAGCCTGGCCCTGTCCGGCAGGGGCTGCCACGCCATACTGAGAACCGCCAGAACCATCGCCGATCTTGAAGGACAGGAAGTGATTGAACGGGATCACATTCTGGAAGCAACCGGTTTTAGACGGCAGGGAGAAGACCCCTACGACATTTTATCGGAAAGCTGAAGCGGCGGAATCACCTCCAGAAACCTGTCCTCGATCCTGCCGCCCCCGGCAGTGCATCCCAGTTTCCGCTCGGGACGCGCCGAACCGTGAAAATCGCTCCCCGCGGTAATGTACAGGCCCAGTGAACGCCCAAGCTCCTCAAGGCGTTTGCAGGTCTTTACCTTGGTTGCAGGATGCCAGGCTTCAACGCCGTCAAGCCTCAGCTCTTTCAGGCAGGCCAAAAAACCGGGCAGGCGGCCCCATGACAGGTACAGAGACATGGGATGGGCCAGAACGGCGATTCCTCCCGACTCATGGATCAGGGCCGCCGCTTCGGGAAAGGAGAGGCCCTTTTTTTGAACATAAAAAGGCCGCCCCTTACCCAGATACCGCTTGAACGCCTGTTCCTGACTGCGGACGATCTTCCGGCTGATAAGAAAAGCGCCGAAATGCGGCCGCCCTACAATTGCCCCGCGTACCGGCCCGGAAACCCCGCCCGCAAAGGCTTCTATATCTGCGTACGATACTTCTATACCGGCTGCCCGCATTTTTTCCAGAATAAGGCGGTTCCGCTTTTCCCGTTCAGCTTTCAGGCTGTTCAACGTTTCAACAAAACGCCCCGAAGGGAACCGCAATCCCAGACCGAGCAGGTGGAATTCACCGCGTACCGCAAAGCCCAAAGACGAAAAGCCCGAATCTTCTGCGCTGATTTCCAGTTCTACGCCGGGAATACATTGTACGCCGCAGTCCCCGGCGGCTTGTCCGGCTTCGTCCAGACCGGCAATAGTATCGTGATCCGTCAGGGCCAGCGCGCGGATACCTTTATCCCGGGCCGTTTCAAAGAGCCGCCGGGGGCTTAAATCCCCGTCGGAAGCGCAGGAATGTGCATGAAGATCTATCAC
>JAITHH010000318.1 GCA_031280065.1 Treponema sp.
AACCGGGGCCATTGTTACCCAGGCCCAGTTTAAGGCCGCGTCGTACCTGTACGGGGTGAGTTACCTCCTCCTGGGTCAGCTTGTCGCTAACCCCCTGCCGTTTCTTACCGTTGGTCTGGGGCTGGTGCCCCTGGTGTTTTCCCTCCTGTTCTGGCTGATTCCCGCCCTCCGTTATGGGGGCGTACGGCGGGACAACGAGGCGGTCAAGCTCGAAAATCTGCGGAAGGACGCCTTTGCCCGGATATGGCAGGCTCCTTTGGCGTTCAAGGCCGCTGACATCAAGCCCCAGGCGCCGGAGTGTCAGCCCGCCAAGCTGGATGCGGCCCGGGACCGGATCATCAAAGAGCTGGGAGGCTATTCCCAGCCGGAAGTACAGGCCGGGGAGGACGGCGGGATGATCTACTCTTTTGGGGAGCTGGAGCGGGAAAAGCGGGCCCTAGAGCGTTACCGTGCGGGCGTTGATCCCGATGCTTCCGCGCTGGGGGCTGTGGTGTTTGACAGCGATGTATGAGGGGACGCCGCCTCTCATGTGTTCTACTGGCCGAGTTCCACAGAACGGCGGTAAGCCGCGTCCACGGCGTTCATCACCGTGCCCCGAAAAGCGCCATTCTCCAGCGCGGCTATTCCCGCAATGCTGGTCCCCGCCGGGGAGCTTACCATGTCCTTGAGTTCTCCCGGATGCTTCCCGGTTTCCAGTACTATCGCCGCCGCGCCGAGGACAGTCTTCGCGGCATACCGCAGCGCCTTATCCCGGTTCAGCCCGGCGCGGACCCCGCCGTCGGCCAGGGCTTCGATAAAAAGACAGGCAAAAGCGGGCCCGGAGCCGGAAAGCCCGGTTACCGCATCCAGGTATTTTTCCTCCAGGCGGTCGACAATGCCCGCGGCTCCCAAGATACGCTCCAGGCAGGCAATCTCCGTTTCCGGTACTTCCGGCGAAGCCGCCAAAACGATCACTCCCTGGGAAACAAGCGCGGGGGTATTCGGCATGATCCGGATTACCGGCTGGGCGGGAAGCGCGAATCCACCGCGGTCCGCCGGAGCAAGGAGCTTTTGTATCCGCCCAATGGTCCAGCCTGCGGCCATGGAAACGAGGATCGCCGGACTTCTCTCCTCCAGGCGTTCCTTTAAAACCGGGGCAATCTCCTCCAGCACCGGGGCCAAGACTTGCGGTTTTACCGCGAGAAATACAAAGTCTCCCCGCTTGACCGCCTCGGCATTGGATTCGCAGACCACGCCTCCCAATGTCTGGGCAAGGGCCGCCGCTTTAACTTTGTCCGTATCGCTTACCCCAGTATTCTCGCCGCCAACGGCGCCTGCGGCGCTTTTCATCAGCGCGGCGCCCATATTCCCGCTGCCGATACAGGCGATATGTTTGTTTATCATTTTACGACTGACCTCTCATTTCTCTATCTATTGAGCCTATCAGTCAGTATATAATGAACCGGAAACAAGTAATAGTGCGATTACGGCTCCCAGTATCCTGGTAAATGCAATTTCCCCGGCACAGAAAGGGCAGCGGAAGCCCGCAGAGCTGATGTAGTACACTAAAACGGGAATTCTTCACCGGTCTGATAGAGAACTGTCTCCTCGCCTTCGCGATCCTCAACCGGGCGCATACCGGGGGTCAGGGTCTGTTCGGCAACCGGGGAGATGGCAAGCGCCTTGGGGATGGCGGGGCATGCTGTCAGGTACGCCCCGCAGCCCACACAGTACTGCTGGTCAAACATTGGCCTGGTGAGGAACGGTATGCCCGGATCAGGATAGGCTTCCATTCTTAACGCATGGGTGGGACAGACTTCGGCGCAGGCACCGCAGAATTCGCTTTTGGTTTTGACGATACAATAGTCAAAGTTCAAGGAAGACAGGGCGATACGAGTCCGCTGTTTCTCCGCAACGTCCAGGCGGCGGATCGCTCCGGAGGGGCAGACCTTGCAGCATTTAACGCAGTTGAACTGGCAGGCGGCCTCGGAAAAGTCCAATACCGGTTGGGGGGAATGTTTGAGTTTGATGATGCCTGCCGAACAGACGGCGGCGCAGGCTTGGCCCCGGTACAGCGGGCTGTGTAATGGCCGAGGTTCCTCGTGCTGGGCGGCAATATCACACCGGGCTCGCCGGGGGGCGGAAATGCCGCATGAAACAGACGCTTCACCGAGGAGGCGGCTAAATAAACCGCCCCGGCCGCAAGCACCGCCGCGCCGGAGTGTTTCAGGAACAAACGGCGCGATTCAGACGCGCCGTTTTGAGGCCCCGCAGTCCATAATATGCACTGTTCGAGGGGCAGGCGGCGGCGCAGGAAAAACAGAGTACGCAACGCCCGGCGTCAAGGCGTTTTTCGCGGGAATTCATGCAGCGAGCGGGGCATTTTTGTTCGCAGATTCCAGAGGAGACACAGGCTGGGGATATCTTCATGCCCAGGGGCGCGAGAGCGGAGAACAGGCCCAGACTGAATCCCACCGGGCACCAATTGCAGAAAGCCCGGCCCCGGAAGAACGCAATAATCGCAATCAGCGCCAGGGGCAGAGCCATAACTAGGGCAAAGGGCGCGGCCTTGTCCGCGAAAAGCCCCATCAGCCCCCGGCCAAAGGCCGAGAGGGGATCGAAGCCCAGCATAAATGGGGAAAATCGGTAGCGCCAGCCCCAAACCAGTGGCAAGTGGTATCACGAAGCGCAGCCGCGGCGGCGGTACATAGCCGCACACGGCCAGCGCGGGGCCCTTCCCCCGCCGAAACGCGCTCCCAATCCGCCCGAAAAGCTCCTGCCAAGTTCCAAGCGGACAGAGCGCCGAACAGAATACCCTCCCGCTGACCAAGGCCAGCGCAATGACCGCTAGGCTCCATATTCCAAGCCCGTAAAGCGCCGCGGAGAATTGCAGTTTTATGAGCAGAGCTAGGAGGCCGTTTGACGGCGCGAGGTATGCGTAGAAAAACAGCACCAGTAAGCCAAACGCGATGAAGGAGCGGATTAAAAACGGCACCTTCCGGGAGAAACGGGCCGTTGCCATCTACAGCGCGACCTGCTGGATGTTCAGCCGCGAAAGATCCAGCTGCCCGAAGCCCGCTTCGGCGGCCAGGCGGATGTACTCAACCTCGCCTTGTTTACGGCCCAGGAGCGCGGATGCCGCCGTGTCCGCCGCCACAATATCAGGCGAGATGATGAGCGAGCCCATCTGGGCGACATCGGCCAGGGAGCCGCCCCGGTGGCCGTTTCTGGTTACCACCCGGTCCGCGTCCACAACGTTGAGGTCCGGCTTTTTGGCAAAGAGAAAGTCAGCGATGCAACTTTGGAGGCCGTTTGCGTGGTATGCCTGCCGGTTCCAGACGCAGCCCATGAGGTTTTTCATGGCGATAGTGAGGCCGGCTCCGCCGTGGTTTTTCAGTACCAGCACATTGATCAGCACATCGGACTCCAAAAGGGTTTCGTGGATCATGGTCTCTTTCAACCTTCTTCCATATAATAGAGACCCGCTGATAGTAGCCTTCCCGTTCAGCCGGGGCGTAGGTTGCGCCCGCGTCGGCAGCCGCCGCGAGGATGCCTGAATTTTTGCCGTTCCGCTCCCAGTGTTCGATAGAATGATCCATGATGATCACCCGCCGCGCCCCGACATCCCGGCAGTGCTTCACGATGGTGGCCACCAGGCCGGGTGAAGTATTGCCGGCATACTCCGGGGAGAGATACCAGGACATATTAGGCTTGATGAGTACGGTCTGACCGCTTTTGACATCCTATACCTGGCTTAGCACAGATGCGCGAAGGCTTTAGCCTGACAGGGCGCGGCGGGGGGACACGTCTCCTCAGGCCCCCCGGTTGGCTTGGCCATGCGCCCTTCCCAAACAGCCGTTACTCTGCTATAAATACCGGGAGACAGGAGGCACGAATGGCAGCGGTCAAAATGGAAGGAAACTGTTATATCTGCGGCAAAACACTTGGCAAAACCGCCATGAAGAACCACATCATCAAGGAACACGCAAACGGTGAGGAAGCGTGCTGTTTGCTGAAAATCGAAGGAGCCTGGCTCAAAGAATATTGGCTTTACGCAGACGTTCCGAAAAATAAGACCCTTGAGGCGGTCGATACCTTCCTGAGAAAAATCTGGCTGGAGTGCTGCGGCCACATGAGCGTTTTTTACGCCGGAAAGTACAGCGAAGTACCCAAGACGCGAAAGCTGGATATGTTTGAGACTAGCAGCGCGCTGACCCACGAATACGACATGGGCACAACCACCGAGTGCCTGATTACCTTTGCCGGAGAAACACTCCGCCCAAAGCAGCGGAGCGCCGTCCGGCTTTTGGCGAGAAACACCGCGCCGGTTTTCGAGTGCGCGTCATGCGGCAAACCCGCGGCGTATATCTGCCAGGAATGTATGTTTGACGATTCCAGCAATCCCAACTACTGCGAAGCCTGCGCCGAAAAGCACGAACACCCCGATATGCTCCTGGAGATAACAAACTCGCCGCGAAGCGGCGAATGCGGATATATCGGCGAACAGGACACGTTCACGTTTCCCCCCAGGAAAAGGTGAACGGAGACGGGGGAGCGGGACAGGGGAATCCCGGTTCCCGCGCTGGGGACAGCAATCCCTGGCTCCCGTTCCCCGGCCGTCAGATGATCATCAGCGTTTCCCGCCGGTGCGATATTCCGCGTTTTCAATTCGGCTGGTTCATGGAGCGCCTTCACGCCGGGTTTGTGGAGACGGCGAACCCCTATAACCCCAATCAGATACGGCGGGTGTCCCTCCTCCCCGAAGACGCCGGGGTGTTTGTGTTCTGGACCCGCGATCCCCGGCATATCCTGGCCCAAGCGGAGCGGCTTGGGGAACGGCGCTTCTATGTGATGACCACCCTCACCGGCTATCCCTCCCGCTTAGAGCCATTCGCGCCGGAGGAGGGGGAGATTACCGGCGCGATACGCAAGCTGGCCGGGATTATCGGCCCCAAACGGCTTATATGGCGCTATGATCCCCTGTTTTTCAGCGATTGCACGGACGAAGATTTTCATCTGCGGAACTTCAAACGGCTGGCCGGGGCGCTCAAGACTTCGGTTGGCCGGGTTAT
>JAITHH010000030.1 GCA_031280065.1 Treponema sp.
CCGTCCGTCTCCGTCAGGAGATCGAGTACCGGGGTTTATCGGTGGTGATTTTCAAGCGGGAATGTCTTGAGGCATTCAGAAAGCGGAACAAGCAGTCTTGATTAAACGAGCAGGGGGCCATCGAACCGTAGGTTCGTGCCCCCGGCCCTCCGCGCCGTTTGCAATGGGCCCACAGCCAAGCCATCCGGGGGGACCGGGGGGCCTGGGCCCCCCGGCGGGGGCGTTGCGGGGGCGGCGCCCCCGCCTGGGGGGCAGCAGAAGCCCGCAGGGCTGGAGCGAGGGGGGCGTGCCCCCCTTGCCCCCCGGCGGGGCGCGGGGCGGAACCCCGCAGCAAGGTGGAGCAATTGCAGCAACTGCAAAACATGTACAATTACATACGGCCTATTCTGGATGTGGCTATCCTCGCCTTCCTCCTCTATAAAGCCTATGGACTCTTGGAAAAAACCCAAGCCCTCCAGCTCGTCAAAGGCGCCGGCCTCCTCGCCTTAGTCTACGGCGCGGCGTTCTTCTTTAAACTCAGCACCCTCCAGTGGATACTCACCCAAATGGGGCCCGGCCTGTTTATCGCCATCGCCATTGTGTTTCAGCCGGAACTGCGCAAGCTCTTCATCCGCCTGGGCCAGGGAGAATTCTTCCAGCCGGACAGTAAACCCAGTATCGGGCGGCTCGAGGCCGTGGTAACCGCCGCAGAGATACTCTCCCAGGAACGGCGGGGAGCGCTCGTGGTCTTCCCCCGGCGGGCGAACCTCAGAAACATCATCGAGACCGGTACGCGGATCAACGGGGAAATCTCCTCCAGCCTCATCATCGCCATCTTTGAGTTCGACGGCCCCCTCCATGACGGGGCCATGATCATTCAAAATGGCCGGATCGCCGCCGCAGGCTGCTTCCTCCCCCTGTCCGAACAGCAGGATATCCGCAAGAGCTTCGGAACCCGGCACCGGGCCTCGCTGGGCATGTCCGAACAGAGCGACGCGGTGGTCCTGGTCGTGTCCGAAGAGACCGGCGCCCTGTCTCTGGCCTACGATGGCAAACTGTACTACGATCTCTCTACAATAGAAGTAACCCGCAAACTCCGGGAATTGCTGGATAGGGGCGTCCGGTCAGAGGGCGGCGTCCTGGAGGATGCCCGGACGGACGGAGGGGCGCGGACGGATACGGCCGGAGAGCCGGCGGAACCCGCCCTGGGCCCCGGAAAGGATGCGCGGTGAACCTCAGAAAACTGGCCGCAAAAGCGGCGGAAAACTGGCTTGCCAAGGTCATCTCAATCGTACTGGCCCTCGGACTCTTCGTCTTTAACCGCATCAGCAACCTGGAAGATCGCAGCTTCAACATGGCCCTGCGCGTCAGCCTCAACAGCAGCCTGACCCCCGCGACCTCGTTTCCCCGCTGGGTCCGCGTCAGTCTGCGGGGGGAGGACAAAAAAATCCAGACGATCCGGGAAGAGGACATTGAAGCCTACCTGGATATTTCCAAATACACCGTGGAAGATACCTACCGCGTACCCGTGCAGATACGCAAGAAGGGAACCGCCCTGAATGTGGATCCCCTGGAGATAACCGTGGAGCCATCGCTGGTCTCCATCGAGATGGATAAGAAAGTCAGCAAGTACGTGCCCCTCAAGCCCGATTTCCAGGGCTATTTGGAGCAGGGCTACGAGCTAGTTTCTTATACCCTCACCCCGTCCCAGGTGATGGTGGACGGCCCCCGGCGGCTGATGGACGGTCTGTCCGAACTGACCGCCGAGACGATTGACTTCGGCGGCAGGAGCGAAGATTTTTCGATGGTCCTCCGCATCCTCAACCCCGATGCCCTCCTCACGATCCGGGGGGACGGCATGACCGAGTTCAAGGGCCTGGTGAAGAACCTGATCCTCATCCGTACCTTTACGGGCCTGCCGCTGGACATTCGCAATTTGCCGGATGCGTTTCAGGCCGAGATGGAGGTGCGCCAGGGAAGCCTGCGGCTCCAGGGCGATCAG
Organism: Treponema sp.; assembly: GCA_031280065.1. The sequence goes on from JAITHH010000030.1 coordinate 1,982, forward strand.
AAGGAGATGGAGACCTACAGCGGCGGGGACCTGGTCCTCTGGCTGGACGGCGCGGAGATACAGGAGGCCGGGGTTTACCCGCTTCCGGTTCAGGCGGAATTCCCCCCGGCTTTCGGCCTGATCCGCTGCGATCCTCCAGAAGTAACCGTTACGGTACACCGGCGGGTGCAGGCGCCGGAGTTGGAGGAACGGGAAGAGGAGGAAACGCGATGATCGTGGGCATTGGGGTGGATGTGGTGCATGTCCGCCGCATGGAGCGCTGGGTGCGTACGCCGGGGCTGGTGGAGCGGTATTTTCACCCGGAGGAGCTGTCTGCGGCCCGCGCCAAGGGAGGAGCCGCGCCGCTGTCCCTGGCGGCCCGGTTTGCGGCAAAAGAGGCGTTTGGAAAGGCCCTGGGCACAGGGCTTGCGGATATTGTGCTGAAGGATATTATGGTAGTGAACCGCCATAACGGGCGCCCGGAAATCGAGGTCTTTGGCGCCGCCGCCAGGAAGCTGGAACAAAGCGGAGCCAACCGGATGCATGTTTCCCTGACCCACGAGCGGGATAACGCAATCGCTATGGTGGTGCTGGAGGCGGTTTAAGCGGAGCGTATATGGCTGACGATGAAAAAGAATTAAAGGTATCGTTTTTTTCCAAGGAAGAGTACACCTGCCCGATCTGCGATACGGCTTTCCACCGGGAGGAACTGCTATCGGGAAGCGGGCGGCTGATTGCCGGGGGGCTCACTGATGAACTCCACCGGCTGTACGAGCCGTCGGCAAAGTATGGGGAAATTTACCCGCTGGCTTACCAGGCGACGGTATGCCCGGAGTGCTGGTTCGCCTCGCTGGATAAGGATTTTTCCTCCCCGCCCAAGCACGCGATCAACCAGGCAAACGCCGACCGGGACCGGCGCGTTGCCGACGCCAAGCTCCTCTTTCCTGGGCTGGACTTTTGGGATTCCCGGAACCTGCTCAACGGCACAGCGTCCCTGTACCTGGTCCTGCGCTGCTACGACTATTACCCCAAGGAATTCTCGCCGACCCTCAAACAGGGCATCGCGGCCCTGCGGACCGGCTGGATGATGGAGCATCTCGCGGAAAAGTACCCGGATCAGCACTTTGACTGGCTGGCCCAGTTGTTCAAAAAGAAGGCCCAATTCTTCTACAGTCAGGCGATCATCAAAGAGCAGTCCGGCCGGGAGCCCTTGGCGGGGATCAAAAACTACGGGCCTGACACGGACAAAAACTATTCCTACGAGGGGGTGCTGTACCTTTCCGGCCTGCTCCTCCTGCGCTACGGCCCCCGGATAGCCCCGGAGAACCGCCGGGACGCGCTGGACGAGATAAAACGGACCATCGCCAAACTCTTCGGGCTGGGCAAATCGTCCAAGAGTAAGCCGGGCCCCCTGCTGGAACACGCCCGGAATCTCTACGACAGCATCAACCGGGAATTGAACGAGAACGATGATCCCCCCCCCGACGCGGACGATTAGGCTGCTTATTGCCTATGACGGGACTGAATTCTCCGGCTGGCAGCGCCAGGGGCGGGCGCGGACGGTGCAGGGTCTGATCGAGGATGCTCTGGCGCGGATACACAAGGAGCCGGTGGGGCTCATTGGTTCGGGGAGGACCGATGCGGGGGTACACGCCGCGGGGCAGGTTGCCCACTTCCATACAAACATCGCGGGTATGCAAGCGGAGCGTTTTGTACCGGCGCTCAACGGCCTGCTTCCCCAGGATATCCGCATCCTGGACGCCCGTGAGACCCTGCCGGATTTTCACGCGCGCTTTGATGCCAAGGCCAGAACCTACCGTTATCACTTTATTCTGGGACGGCCCGGCCTTCCCCATGAACTCCGCTACGCCCTCCAGCTCTGGCGGATCCCGCGCCTCGGCCTGCTCAACGAATACGGGCGGCTGCTCAAGGGCGAGACCAGTTGCTCGCTCTTCGCGGTTCCCCGCGATCCCAGCAAATCCCGCCGCCGTTTCATCAGCGCCGCTTCTTTTTTCATTGAGGGGCAGACGCTGATCTTCGAGATTCGGGCCAATGCCTTTTTATGGAAGATGGTCCGCTCTATCGCGGGAAGTTTGCTCTATTACGAGGAGCGTTCTGTGCCGCCTGATGACCTGCGGAGATTCATCCTGTCCGGGGATCGCCGCCGGGCCGGTCCCACGCTGCCTCCCCAAGGGCTGTTTCTGTGGAAAATCGACTATTACCGGGGGGAGTAGGGAGCATGGATGCCCAGGCCGCGACCGCCTATCAAGCGCACATACTGGAAAACCGTCTGCGGAAGCGGGATCGGCATCTCCGCAAGTGGGCCCGCCGGATCGGAACGGATGTATACCGGCTCTACGACCGGGACATTCCCGAAATTCCCTTAACCTTGGACCATTACCGCAGCGCAATCGCCGGGGCGCTTTACGAGCGGCCTTACGGAAAGGACGACGCCGAAGAGGATCGCTGGCTTGACGCAATGACCGAAGCGGTCTCCCACGCCCTTGGCGTTCCCCCGGAGAGGATATTCCTCAAACGGCGCAGGCGGCAGCGGCATAGACAGGAGACGGGGAGCCAGTACGAACGGCTGTCGGACCAATCTTTTTTACTGGATGTCCGTGAAGGGGGACTTCGCTTCCGGGTAAACCTGTCGGACTATCTGGATACGGGCCTCTTCCTGGATCGGCGGGTACTGCGGGATATGATCCGGCGGGAAGCGGAGGGGAAACATATCCTCAACCTGTTCTGCTATACCGGCGCTTTTTCCGTATACGCGGCGGCGGGAGGCGCGTCTCTGGTCGATTCGGTGGACATATCCAAGACCTACCTCTCCTGGGCGTCGGCGAATCTGGCCCAAAACAGCATCGAGGCGGGTTTTGTCCAGCCGCAAGCGCTCTGGCGGTCTATCCGCGCCGGTACGCCGCTTCCCCCATGCCGTCTGATCCGCGCTGATGTTCTGGGTTTTTTGGACGATGCGGCTCAAAGGGGCTGTTCGTGGGATGTTATCATCCTGGATCCCCCGACTTTTTCCAACTCAAAGAAGATGCGGACTGCCTTTGACCTTCGCAGGGACTATCGCAGTCTCATCGGGCAATGTCTGGGGCTTTTGAAACCCGGCGGCATCCTGTGGTTCAGCGTCAATGCCCGGCGTTTCCGTCTGGAGCCGGACGAGTTTCCCGGCGTATCATGCGCGGACATGAGCCGCCGGATTGCCGATGAGGACTTCCGGGGAAAGCGAACTCCAGTCTGCTATCGTTTTTCTTAACCGGCAGGGGAGGGGACCCCAATGGCAGCAACTTAAGGGGGGTACCGGGGGGGGGGGGATCCCCGCAGGAGGCTACCATAGGCCGCGCACCGCTCAGGCTAAAGCCTTCGCGCAGGTGTGCTAATAGGGGGTATTACGAGCGCTACGGCGGGCCGCATTGTATGATCAACGCCCTGGCGGGCGCGGGTGTTTGCCGCGCACTGCTCAGGCTAAAGCCTTCGCGCAGGTGTGCTAAGAGGGGGTATTACGAGCGCTACGGCGGGCCGCAACGCTGCCTCAACGCCCTGCGGGCGCGGATGTTTGCCGCGCACTGCTCAGGCTAAAGCCTTCGCGCATCTGTGCTAATAGGGGGTATTACGAGCGCTACGGCGGACCGCATCGTTACGTCAACGCCCTGCGGGCGCGGCTGTTTACCGTGCTTCCCAGGGAATGTTCGGCAGGCTGCTGCCGTTTACGATATACTTGTTCATATTGTTCCCCTTACAAAAGATGGGAAAAAATCAATCTGCCCCAGGTTCTACCCAGGGCAGATTGTTTCCGCCGGATAAGCGGGAGCCCCCGGCCCCCGCTTATCCGGGTATTTGATGCCGTTAGCGTCGTTGATCAGGGCGTTCCAGGACTGGGACACCGATTCCACTAACTGCGCCGGATCGCCTTCGTACCACCACATATTCCAGGCAATATCGCCCCGCTGAAGTCCATTGATAAAGACATAGTACTTCATGGAGCCGTACTTAGGATCGCGGATCATCGCCAGGGTTTCATCTACCGCCCGGGCATCCCGGTAGTTGGGGTACTGTTCGAGCTTCCAGGCGTCAGGATCATCGGCCACGGGGGTATACCAGAGCTTCACCGCCTGGAGAATCTTATCGGCCTGTTCGGGGGTGTAGGTGCTGGGAATGACCAGCACGTTTTCATCGGAGCTGTAGCGGTAATCCTTGACATTCGGGCCCTTGGGGAAGAGGACAAAGCCCCAGTCGTCGGTCATGTCCCGCAGTTCCTGGGCCACGTACTGCTGGCCTATCTGCATGGCCACCTTGCCATCGTGGAACATGGGCCTAAACCAGTCCCAGTTGGTGTTTTCGGGCCGGGGCATAAGGACACCCTCCCGCTGAAGCCTGATGGCGTACTGGAGGGCCTGGAGGAATTCGGGCCTGCCGGTGGCGTTGACGAATTTTCCCGCCGCGTCCTTGTCTACATAGTTCGCCCCGTTGCTGGCCACAATGGGGTCCAGGATTTCGGTGGACAGGTCCGCGGTTAAGGCGTAGGTATCCATGATGCCGTCATTGTTGATATCCCTGGTGAGCTTTTTGCAGATATCCAGGAAGGCGTTCCAGGTCCAGGTCCCGGCCTTCTGCATATCGTAGGGGAGGTTGGGGTTAAGGCCCGCTTCCTCAAAGAGGCGTTTGTTGAAGAACACCCCGTTGGCGTGCTGGCTCGTACCGTAACCGACGGAGAAGGCGTAGGCTTTGCCGTCAAAGGTAAAGGCCCTGGTGGTGTCCTTGTTCCATTCAACGGGCTTACTGGCGGAAAAGTCAACGGACTTACTGTCGCTTACCGGGTAGAGCAGCTTCTGGTGGTACAGGGGCATGGCCCAGTTCGGCTGGAGCACAAAGACCTGGGCCGCCGGGTTTTCCGCCATGATCGAAGTGGATGCAAGCTGCGCCATTTCATCCCATCCGGCGATGTTTTTTTCTTTGATGGTGAAACCGTAGTCTTTTTGAATCTGGGTGCGGTAGGCGAGCATCTTTTCCTCGATTTCGTTCCTCGGCTTCCGGGTCGTCACATCCCAGTCTTCCCACCAGTTGCCGATTACGATGTCCATGCCCCGAAGGGCAGCGGACTGGGCGGCTTTTCCTCCACCGGCCCAGAGAGCGGCCGCCCCGATGAATGTCAGGGCGGCTAAAACGAAAGTTTTCTTAAGCATTGTCATGCCTCCTAAAAAATTTATTTCAAACGGCGGCACACGCCGCCATATTGAAACCAGTCAAAGGACCCCCGCCCACAGCAAACAAGGTGCGAACCCATCCGGAGGACCCGGGGGACCGCGGCCCCCCGGTGGGGGTTGAGGGGGCAAAGCCGCCCTACATTTTAATCCCCGTCTGACTCAGGCTCTCTACAAAGGCCTTTTGAGCCCCCACGTACAGGAGCACCAGCGGGGCAAGACACATCAGCATCCCCGTGGCAATGATCGCCTGGGTGTAGGCCATCGGCGCA
>JAITHH010000044.1 GCA_031280065.1 Treponema sp.
CGTATTCCAAATGTTACCAAGTATTTCTCTTCGGCTAAATTCGCCATCCTGTTTTGATTGTCCATGCCGCCATTATACCATACGTCTTACCTATTGTCGAGGTTTTAGAACAGGTCTAAAGATGTACCGTGTATGCGGTATCATCTGAATTGAACGAGGTATGAATATGGGCGAAGTACGGGAGCAAATCACCCTGGTGAACAGCGGTGATGTAACCAAGGCCAGAGAGGGCTTTATCAAAGCGGCGGACATCCACACCGTAACCGTGGAGGCGATAGTGGACACCGGCGCATGGATGCTGGTTATGGGCGAAGAGACTTGCAGGCATCTGGGGCTGGGCATCGTGCGGGAGAGCATGGCCACCCTGGCCGGGGGAACGCGGCAGGCGTGTAAAATCACCGAACCGGTGGGAATCCGCTGGAAAGACCGGGACACCGAATGCCGGGCCATGGTACTCCCCGGTAAGGAAGAAGTCCTCCTGGGCTGTATCCCCCTTGAGGGCATGGACCTTATGGTTGACCCGGTAAACCAGCGGCTTACCGGTGCGCACGGAGACGAGCAGACCTACCTCGTCAGATAAGGGCCAGCGGGGGACGGCGTGTGGGATCGGGGCTCCGCCCTCACGCCTCCCCCAACCATGCTTGCCTAAGCCCGCCGTCCAGAGTAATGTAACCGGCATGGGGAAAGGCAAAAACAGGATTCCCTGGCATACCGTTCTTCTGGCCGCCCTTCAGTTAGAGTTTGAAGACTATCTGGACATCCTCGACTTCAAAGCCGAATACCGGCTTACCTCCGAACCCCTGCGCATCGACGTCCTCATCATCAGAAAAGATACGGAAACGGTTATAGCCAGCCCTCTGGCCTCTATATTCAGGACAATCAATATATTCGAGTACAAAAGCCCTGCGGATAAGCTGACCGCCGACCGGTTCTACAAGGGCCTGGTCTATGTCCTTATGTATAAGCTGCTGAACAGCCGCAAGCCCGAAAAGGTGGATATGTCCGGCATATCCCTCTCATTTGCGGTCAAGGAATGTCCGCAGACGGTCATGCGGGAAATTCTGAACACCTGGAGATGCACTGTCCGCGACCCCCGGAGGAAATCCTCCAGCTCTATGGCGGGGGGATATGAGGCCTCGCTGCCTAGACACGCAACTCCGTTCCGGGTACCGTATGACCCGGAGCCGTGCCGTCTGTCCAGGAATAGCCGCCGTATTTTTCACTGCTGGGCTGTGATAGCACACGGTTTTGTTTGGCGCAATAGTCCGGCCCCGATAGGAGGGGATATTGACATTCAGAACATGGTATAATAGACTCCCTTAGTATCAATCGTTTAGCAGTAAGGAGACGGTAATGGCTCAAGCGAGTAAGAACTCCCGTACGTCCAGCGCGACCCAGAAGTTTTTTTGCTCCTGCGGGGGAGAAATCAAGATGAAGACGCTCTTCGAGAACGGCAAAATCAAAAATCATGCCGAATGTGAGAAATGTAAACGTACCGAGCGGCGTCCCTCGGACTTTAACTAGGAGGTTTTCCTTTGACAGGCAAACGTACGTCCGCTCAAAAGCGGCATCGGCAAAGTGAGGAGCGCAGGCTCCGCAACAAATCGGTAAAGAGTTCGGTCAGAACCGCCGTAAAGAAATTCGTCTCCCTGGCCCAGAAAAAAGAAGCCGGGATGGCCGAATCGGCCCTTAAAGAGATGATAAAAAAGCTCGATACCGCCGCCCGAAAGGGGATTATCAAGAAAAATACCGCGTCCCGGAAGAAATCCAGGATGCAGCGGCTCTTCAATTCCCTTAAAGCGGCGCAGTAACGGCCCCGGCGTTCATGGGGCATTGATGCGTAGCGGGGCATGGAGCGGAAGCAGAGGCGCAAAAACGGTATAAGCGGCGCGGAAACAGGAAAAGGGGCCGCATAATGGGGAGCTATGGCGGGGAAGAAGTATACCAAAGCTGATCTTATTGATGCGGTATATGAAAAAACGGGAATGGACCGGAAGGAAATCCGGCAAGTCGTTGATTTGTTTATCGAAGAGATCAAAATTGCGCTGCAAAAGCAGATCGGCGTCGAATTACGGCGTTTCGGAACTTTTGAGGTCAGGATACGGAAAGGCCGCCAAGGGGCGCGGAACCCCCGCACCGGCGAGCCTGTGGCGGTAAAATCCCATGGAGCCGCCGCGTTCAGGCCGGGCAGAGAGCTGAAACTGGCCGTGTGGCGTCTGGACGGCGAGTCCGCCTCCCCTCCTGAAGACGGAGGCGGCTCCCCGTGAAGGCCGCTCGATTCCGGGAGGGTATGCGGCGTTTCGGCGTCAATCTGGCGGCGATTATCGCTGCGGGCCTCCTCTTTGCCGGCGCGTTCCCCAATCCCTTAATCGAAAAGGGCGTTCCCCTGCTGGGCTGGCTCACGTATATTCCCCTGTTTTGGGTGATCCGCCGTTCAAGTTACGGTGCCTGCGCCGGGTGGGGATTCCTTTATGGGTTTATCTCCTATGGAATATTCAACTATTGGTTAACCGACTTTCATCCCCTGGCCGGTCTGATTGTAACATCCCTGGCCTGCCTGTACCTGGTCCTCTTTTGTGTGCTGGGCCGTTTGATCTGTGCGCTGTTTCCCCGCAATGGCTATATCGTCCACTGGCTGTCGTGGATAGCCCTGCAATACCTCCATTCTCAGGGCTTTCTGGGCTATCCCTACGGCATCATCGGTTATTCCCAGTGGACCGTCCTGCCGGTCATTCAGATAGCCGATCTGACGGGCGTCTGGGGCGTTTCGGCGCTGGTGGTATTCCCCCAAATGTACGCCGCCGCCGCCCTGTCGCACACTGAACCGGGACAAAAAGTCCCTCTGGGTGAAACGCTGCGGCGCTTTCTGCGGCGGGAATGGCTTGCCGGGGGGGTATGGCTCCTCGCGGCCCTTGCCGCGCTGGGCTATGGGCTGTTCTCGCCGGTGGATTACGCGGATGCCCCGTCTGTCCGGGTCGCCCTGGTGCAGCACAACACCGACCCCTGGAAACCCGCCAAAGCCCCGACCGTAAAGCAGTCATTCCTGGAATATCAGAAGGACCTCCGCATCCTCAAGCGTCTGTCTTCGGAAGCGCTGGCCGCGGACCCGAAGCCGGACCTGGTCGTGTGGCCGGAGACCGCCTTTGTCCCCCGTATCTATTGGCATACCACCTACCGGGATGATCCCGATTCCTATTTGCTGATCCGGGAACTGATGGAATTCCTCAAAGGCCAGGACGCGCCTTTTGTTTTTGGCAATGATGACGCGCGGCTGGAACTCAACGAGAACGGCGTATGGGAGCGGGTTGATTACAACGCCGTGTTCCTCTACGAGCAGGGCGGGCTTGCCCAGTGGTATCGCAAGCAGCACCTGGTTCCCTTTACCGAGCATTTTCCCTATAAGAAGCAATTCCCCCAGATATACGAGGCGCTGGAAAAGGCCGATACGCACTTCTGGAAGAAGGGAACCGAGGCAACGGTGTTTCAAAGTTCCAGCGGGCTGAAATTCTCCACCCCGATATGCTTTGAGGATATCTTCGGCTATCTGTCCCGGGATTTTGTCCGCAACGGGGCGGAACTCATCGTCAACCTCTCCAATGACGCCTGGTCCAAGAGCCTTCCCGCGCAGAACCAGCATCTGTCCATGGCCGTGTTCAGGGCGGTGGAGAACCGGCGTTCCATGGTCCGCTCCACCGTATCAGGGCAGACCTGCGGCATTGATCCCAACGGCAAGGTACTCGCCATGGCGCGGCCCTTCACCGAGGCCCAGCTTACCGTACCGGTCCCCATCGTAACGCGCCGGACGCTCTACACCGAATACGGCGATTATCTGCCCCGGCTTTTCTGCGGCGCGGTTCTCGTCTTATTGATAGCCGCGGGGGGGCTGCGTATAATAAGGAAAATATATAACAAAAGGAAAGAACCATGAATGTCCGAAAGAAGATTCTCGTTGTGGACGATGAACAGATAAACCTTGATTTCTTTGACGTGATGCTCAGTAAACTGGGGTTTAAAGTGGAAAAGGCCGATGACGGGATCGAAGCCCTGGAGAAGGTCAAGCGTTTCTACCCCGATCTGATACTGCTGGACAACATCATGCCGAAGATGAGCGGCTGGGAATTGACGAGGCTTTTGAAAGGAGACCCTCAATTTCAAAAAATCCCCATCATCATGATCTCCGCGCTGGACGATGTAAAGGATAAGGTCGAAGGCTTTGAACTGGGGGTGGAAGACTATATCACCAAACCCTTCAATTTTTCCGAAGTGCTGGCCCGGATACGGGCGGTCTTACGAAGCCATGAACTCTACTCTCAGATTGCGGTCAGGGATTCACGGCTGAGTCTGGCGGAAGAGTTGAGCGCCGACATGAAGCGCAACTTGGGGGATTTTATCGAGAGCATTGACGGGCTGGACGCGGTCATCGACCGGGTTTCCCGCGAGGAGATGATCGATGAAAACACGCTGCCCCGGCTCCTCCGGGCGGTCAAGGAGCAGACCATCGCCGTCCGGAAGAATATCGCCGAACTGGATGCCCGGATAGAGCGGACAAGCGCCCGCTGGGAAGACCTTAAAAAGCACGAGATAGGACTCAACGCCCTGGAATCGGGGCTTGATCACCGGAGCGCCGAATAATGCAGGAGTACCAGTCGTTATGGCTATAATCGAAGGAAGGCGGAAAGACAGTCCGCCGACGGTGGTCCTGGGAACCACCACCGTATTTAACGGCTTTCTCCGTTTTAAGGAAACCCTGTGTATTCGGGGGAAGTTCACCGGCACTATCGAGACCACCGGCGAAGGCGCGCTCATCGTGGACAAGGGGGCGGTGGTGGAAGTGGATCACCTCTCCGTTACCTCTCTCACGGTGCATGGAACCGTAATCGGCGCGGTGCAGGCGGTTGATAAGGTCGATATGATGAGCGGCGCGGAAGTCCGGGGGGATATTAGCGCGGCCCGTCTGCGGATCGCCGACGGGGTACTCTTTGAGGGGAAATGCAGCATGACCGGCGTGGATAAGGAGGTTGAAATCTTCTCCAGGCCGACGGAAGAGATCAAGCAGGAACTTAGGCGGAGCAATGCCTGAGCAGGCGGCCTTACCGTTGCTGGACGAACTGGCGGCGCGGCTGGTTGAAGCGGCTGGAGCGCGGGGACTTACCGTCGCGGCGGCTGAATCGTGTACGGGGGGCCGTATCGCGGACTGTCTGGCACGGATTCCCGGAGCCTCGCGGGTACTGTGGGGTTCATTTGTCTGCTATTCTATAGAAGCAAAAGATCGTATGTTGGGAATTCCCCCGGATACGGCGGCGCGTTTCGGCGCGGTCAGCAGGGAAATCGCCCTTGCCATGGCCCGCGCCGCGCTGGAGCAAAGCGGCGCGGACATGGCGGTTTCGGCGACGGGCCTTGCCGGGCCGGAAGGGGACGGTTCTCCCGTGCCGGTTGGGACGGTATGGATCGGTTCCGCCCGCCGGGGCGGAGCAGCGGAAGCCTCGGTATACCATTTCGAGGGTTCCAGAAACGAGGTGCGTGACGCCGCCGCCGGGCAAGCCCTTCACGCGCTGCTTTCCCGCGTGATAGAGCGGACTTGACATAACTGGAGCGGAGGAGTAGAATCAAAATCAGCGTAAGACGTTGGAACAAATTGACTATTATTGATGTTGTAGACCGCGTCCGTTTCAAAAAGGCGATTTTTGAGACGGCAGCCAATCAAATAAATTACCAATACCAAGCATTCAGCAATCAGATATAAGAGAAATGGAGATTGTATATGGCGTTTATCAGAAAGAGCCGGACTCCAAGAGCTGTTAAAACAGAGGAATCCGGCGGTTTTGACCAAGGTTTGTGGGAGGCGGGGGCGGATGCATCCGGCGGCGAGCCGGCTGCTGTCGCGGAGAACAACGGCGATTCATGGGAAGATGAAAACGGCGAGAGAGCCGGCGGTAAAGCGGTCGTCGTGCGGACACGGCGTACCGCGGTCCGGGAGCGGACTCCCGCTGACGAGCCGGCGTATTCCGATGAAGCCCCGATCCGCCGGGGGCCGGGCCGTCCCAGAACCCGCCGTCCTTATGATCAGCCCGTTGCCGCAGCAGCGGTTCAGCAGGAGTCAGGGCCAACGGCGGAACAGCCGGCTGCGCCGTTGGCCGGGTCTGTAGAGGCAAGCCCCGCAGCCGCTCCCGGCGGGAATGGAAACGGCGCGGCGCCCGCTATGCCTGCGGCGCCGGTCTCCGGGATTTCTCCGGTAATTCCCCGGAACCTGCCTTCCATGCCGGACATCTACGGCAAGCCTGAACCCCGCCTGGATCAGGACAATGGCAAGCTCCGGCTTTCCATTAACGAGCTTATCCGGCTCAACATGATAGACCTGCGGGAATTGGCGGCGGGTTACAGCGTTTCCCATGACGATATGGTTGCCCTCAAAAAGCAGGAGATCGTCTTTTTGATACTAAAGGCCCACACGGAGCGGGGGGGCATCATCTACGCCTATGGTTCCCTGGAAATCCTTCCCGACGGTTACGGCTTTTTGCGGAGTCCCCAGAACTCCTATCTTCCCGGCCCGGACGACATCTACATCAGTCCCAGCCAGATACGGCTCTTCGCCCTCAAAACCGGGGACACGGTCTACGGCCAGATCAGGAGCCCCAAGGAGCAGGAGCGTTTCTTCGCCATGCTCCGGGTGGAAACGGTGAATTACGAGGACCCCACGGTGGCCCAGAACCGGATTCCTTTTGACAACCTCACTCCCCTGTACCCGGACCACAAGCTGGACCTGGAATTCATTACCGAAGGCATCAGCGAGCGGATCATCAACCTCTTCTGTCCCATTGGCAAGGGTCAGCGGGCCCTGATCGTGGCCCCTCCCCGGACAGGGAAGACCATCATGATGCAGAAAATCGCCAACGCGATCACCAAGAACCACCCGGAGGTCTACCTGATTGTGCTGCTTATCGACGAGCGGCCCGAAGAGGTAACCGACATGGAGCGGACGGTCCGCGCGGAGGTGATCTCTTCGACCTTCGACGAGCAGGCGGCCCGGCACGTGCAAGTAACGGAGATGGTGCTGGAAAAGGCGCGGCGTTTGGTGGAACACAAGAAGGACGTGGTGATCCTCCTGGACTCCATCACCCGGCTGGCCCGGGCCTACAACCAGACGGTGCCCACCAGCGGCAAGATACTCTCCGGCGGCGTGGACTCCAACGCCCTGCACAAGCCCAAGCGCTTCTTCGGCGCGGCCCGGAACATCGAGGAGGGGGGGAGCCTCACCATCATTTCTACCGCCCTTATCGAGACCGGCAGCCGCATGGACGAGGTTATTTTTGAGGAATTCAAGGGCACGGGCAACTTGGAGATCAACCTGGACCGGCGGATTAGCGACCGGCGGCTCTTTCCGGCGATCAATATTAAGAAATCCGGGACCCGGAAGGAAGAACTGTTGCTTACCGAAGAGGAACTCCAGAAGATATGGATACTCCGCAAGGCTATCAACCCCATGGACGACATTGAGATCATCGAACTCCTGGTTGACAGGATGAAGAAAAGCAAGAATAATGAGGCGTTCCTTAAATCTATGAATACCGGAAGCGCCGGCGTGGATTGAGAAGCGGACTGTGAGTGAGGATTTTATGCAAGAGAAGATACATCCCAGATATGAAGTTGCCAAGATTACCTGCGCCTGTGGGAATGTGATAGAAACCCGGTCCACCGCAAAGGACCTTAAGGTGGAGATATGTTCCGCCTGCCATCCTTTTTTTACTGGAAAACAAAAGCTGGTTGACACCGCCGGACGGATAGAGCGGTTCCGCAGGAAATACAACATCAAAGAGTGATCGGGACCCGGCGCGTTTTCTCTAGGGAAGGGCTGATTAAACCGGGCTTTTTAACCAGGTCTGCGGATTTTCACGGATTTCCGGCAACAAAAACCTTCTAATCCGCGGACCCTTTTGATGCCTTTGCATTAATCAACGCCCTCTATGGAAGGCTAATCTGATAACAGGGGGGTATTTTTTTCCCCCGGAAATCTTCATCCCGTATCTGTCCGGTAATGTCCCGGACGGCGGCCTGGGGGAAGGTCTCAAGAGAGAGGCGGAAATGCCGGGGCGGGGCGCTGAAGTAGAGGATGCCGCCGTCCGCGATAAGGCCGAGGCATTGGCCGATAAGGTCCTGGTGGTCCCGTTTAATGTCCAGGGAGCCGCGCATCTTTTTTGAGTTGGAAAAGGCCGGCGGGTCCAGGATGATAATGTCCCAGCGCGACCGTTTTTGCCGGGCCTCATGGATAAAGCGTAATGCGTCCATCCGAATGAGCCGGTAGGGAAGGGGCGGACTTGCTCCGGGGGGGCCTATCCATTGGGCGCGGAGGCCGTTTAAGGCAAAGTTTTCCGCCCCCCAAGCAAGGTAGGTATTGGATATATCCACCGAATCTACCTCAGCCGCCCCTCCCCGGGCGGCGTACACCGAACAGACGGCGGTATAGCAAAACAGATTCAGTATGCGTTTTCCCTTGGCCTCTTCCCGGACCCGGTTTCGCAGGAGGCGCCGGTCCGGGAAGAGGCCGGTATCCAGGTAGTCCGAAAGATTCGCCTGGAAGAGGAGCCCCCCTTCGCGGATATGCCGGCTGATTGCCGCGCCGCTGAATTTTTGGTATTGGGCTCTTCCCTGCTGGCGCCGGCGTTCTTTCAGGTAGATACGGTCTGGGGAGATGTCCAGTGCCCGGGCCGCCGCGTCTCGCATACGCGCCGTCCACAGGGCTTCTTCCGCCGCGTCTTTTTGATAGGGCCGCCGGTACAGCGCTCCGGAAACCGCGCCCCCATACCAGTCTAAGACCAGGGGGATTTCGGGAATATCCCGGTCGTAAAGCCGGAAAACCTCATTGCCGGTCCGCTTCGCCCATTTCTTGAGATGCCGGAAGCGTTTTTGCACCCGGTTGTAGAGCATTTCCGCCTGCGCGGCGTTTTTTGCTGCTTCTTCCATAAAAATAAGCGCCCCCCAATACGGCGGCCTCATGTTGAAGAGGTCCGCCTAACGCTCAAGCGGTTCCTAGTTCTGGTATAAATAGTGTCTGTCCATAAAGCCGGTTACTTTATGGACAGACCTAAAGGCCGCGAAAATGCGGCTTTTAAGGAAGTCTGTCTATAATGTGTCCGCCTTATAGACAGATTCTAAATACTAGAGCTGTTCTGAAATTTCAGTTTCAGAACAGCTTCCGTTTTAAACCGCGGTTGCACACGGCTTTAGCCTGAGAACCCGCGGGACGTGTTCCGACACCAACCGGATTTTGGAACACGTCTACTGATACGAGCGCCGCCGGTCTTTGTCTATGAACAGCGGCGCCCTGGTATATCCGCCGGTATATTTTGACTGGAGATATTTTTTAGTCAAAATGGCAAGTTTGTCAACGGCGTTGCCGTGAAAACCGCCGGACCGTAAAACGGACATGAAGCCCCCTTGCAATAGCTGATGGAACCCCTGGGGAACCGGTTGTTTTCCCGGTTCCCCAGGGGTTTCCCGCCCTGGCATCCGCGGCTATGATAGCGCAAAGCGTCCGGCTTGAAAACCGCCCCGCTTTGAAGAACAGGGAATTAAACCCATTAGAGATTAAATACCGCCCAATTCATTGTCCAGCGAATAACCTCTACCTGATAAGGCAGCGTCTGCTCCTTTGGTTTGTCATCCAGGGAATATATCAAATGAAGTTTTACATCAAATTTATCCCCGATTTTTGCTCTTCTGAACAGGCTGTGCGGATTGAAATCAAAAAGAGGCATATACTTCCAATACCAGCCGGATTCCCTGTTCCAGGTATTGCCATGCCGTTCCAGATTAATAGTCTGGTTCTCCGCCAGAATTATTTCTTTTCCGCGGTATTCGAGGGATATTTTTTTAATTGCCAGCCGCTGGTATAACTCGTCGGCAAACAAGCGAACCAAAGGAAATTTATTCAGGGTAATATGAAAACCCTCATGATAGTTTATTTCTTCCCGGCGCGCTATGGTTATTGGATTGGCCAATTTTTTTTGAAGCGCGAAAGTAGAGATGGATAGAAACAGCATCGTAAACACGGTAGTATAAAGTTGTGACACTAAACTATCGGAGGTTAACGATGCCATATACGCGCTATAACATGGATGAAAGGAACGCGCTACAGGCAATGGAGGGTATGGGGCTGTCCAAAGATTATATGGCGGTGATACTGGGCAAGCGACTAAGCGGCATATACCGTGAGTTTAACCGCAACAGGTCAGGATGCGTGTACACCGAGTGAAGCCCAGGCGATGAGCGAACAGAGGCGGTTGGATAATAAACCGGGTCCGAAAACTGACGGCCATGCGCTCATGGGTGAGATTACCTCCCTGTCTTTATCTGTTTCAAGATGTATGATATTGGTTAATACTTTGCCTATCAGTTCAGATGTTCTTCCGTCAATGGCCATCCGCATACCGTATTCAAATATATCCCTCTGATTATATTTCACTTTATCCAATGCATCGTGCAGCGATACAAGCCCCATAGAACGTGATAGTATAGAGAATATTAATGCGCGTTCAAATATGACATTATATTCTTCGATAAAGTCGCTTTCATTCATAATCTTATCCTCAAAAATACTTTATATGATTATTATACCAATATATTTAACGGACATTTATTGATTCGACCTTTTGACCAAATTTGGCGATTAAAACTTAATCGGGATCAAATTTGACTTTGTCTAAAGGTTTATCTTCCTTCTCTATTTATCCACGCTACCCCCGGCAGAGGGCGGTATGCCTTAAACGAGAGGTATTTAAAAGGATGAATGTCCAACACATTGGGGAACCAGCCGTCCAGCTCACCGGTATCCACAATATTGAGGGCCGGGCTATAGGAGATAGGCAACACCGCGCCCCGGGAAAGAAGGAGCTTTTCCGCCTCCGCCAAGGTTCCCCATCGCTGATTCCCCTCCTCGCCCATGGATTTCTCCAAAAGCTTCTCATAATCCGCGTCATTATAACCAGCATCGTTCAGATTGGAATCCCTGCGCCACATTTGAAGGAAAGTATAAGGATCGGCAAAATCCCCGATCCAGGTAGAAAATCCCACTGCGTAATC
>JAITHH010000087.1 GCA_031280065.1 Treponema sp.
CTGTTCTGGAGGGCGGCCCAGACCTTGGCGGTGTCATCCCGCTCGTAGATGGCCCCCACGGGACAGTGGGCCGCGCACTGGCCGCACTTGATACAGGGGCTCTCCCCCAGGGGAGCGTCCGCGGCGCTGGCGATCCTGCCCTTGATGCCCCGGCCCAGGAATTCCAGGGCCCAGACATTCTGCATCTCCTGGCAGACCTTGACGCAGCGCCCGCAGCGGATACATTTTTCCGGGTTCAGCACGATGGCCGGGTTGGAATCATCGATGGGCAGGGCGTTGAGCACCTTCCGGTAGGGAACCTGCCGGATGCCGAATTCCGCGGCCAGGGTTTGCAGCTCGCACTGGCCGTTCCGGGGACACTGGAGACAGTCGTTGGGGTGGTTGGAAAGGATCAGCTCCAGCACGGTCCGCCTGGTGGCGATGATCTCCCCGTCGTGGGTGATGATCTCCTTCCCCTCAAAGCCCTTGTCCACCGGGGTCGTACAGGCCCTGACCATCTTGGGACTGCCGGCCATGCGGACAATGCAGATGCCGCAGGACGCCCAAGGCGGAAGGTCCGGGTTGTAGCACAGGGTTGGAATTTTTATATTCACCTTCCTGGCCGCCTGGAGGATCGTGATCCCCTCTTCAACCTGAACCGGAATACCGTTTATCTTAAAGTTTATCATCGTTTACTCCTTAGCCCTTGGTAATGGCCCCGAACTTACAGTTCTTGAAACACTCGCCGCACTTGATGCATTTGGCCTGATCGATGGTATGGGGCTGTTTCTTTTCGCCGGAAATACAGTTGACGGGACAGCGCCGGGCGCAGATGCCGCAGCCGATACACTTATCCGGGAGAATCTCGAAGCGGAGGAGGTGTTTACACTTGCCGGCACGGCATTTCCGGTCCCGGATATGTTCCAGGTATTCGTCCCGGAAATTCCTGATCGTCGACAGGGTGGGATTCGCCGCAGAGCCGCCGAGCATACAGAGACTCGCCTTGGTCATGGCCTTGCCGATGGTCTCCAGCTTGTCCAGGTCCCCCTCTTCTCCGCTGCCCCGGGCGATTTTTTCCAGGATGTTGAGGATCTGGGTCGTACCGATCCGGCAGGGCGAACACTTGCCGCAGGACTCATCCACGCAGAAGTCCATGTAGAAGCGGGCCACGTCCACCACGCAGTCGTCCTCGTCCATGACGATCATGCCCCCGGAGCCCATCATGGAGCCGTTGGCGGTCAGGGTTTCAAAGTCGATGGGGAGGTCAAGGGACTTTTCGGTGAGGATGCCCCCGGACGGGCCGCCGGTCTGGACGCCCTTGAACTTCTTGCCGTCCTTGATGCCGCCGCCGATCTCGAAGATGATCTCCCGCAGGGTGGTGCCCATGGGCACTTCCACGAGCCCTGAGTTCTTGACCTTGCCCGTGAGGGCGAAGACCTTCGTCCCCTTGGACTTCTCCGTGCCGATCCGGGCGAGCCACGCGCCGCCCTTGGCGGTGATCACCGGAATATTGGCCAGGGTTTCCACGTTGTTGATGATCGTGGGCCGCTCCCACAGGCCCTTGTTCGCGGGGAAAGGCGGTTTGGGCACAGGCATCCCCCGGTTGCCCTCCACGGACTTGATGAGGGCCGTCTCTTCGCCGCACACAAAGGCCCCCGCGCCCAGGCGTATCTCGATGTCAAAGTTGAAGTCCGAGCCCAGGATGTTCTTGCCCAAGAGCCCGTAGTCCTGGGCCTGCTGGAGGGCGATCCGCAGCCGCTCGATGGCCAGGGGGTATTCAGCCCGGATGTACACGAAGCCCTGGTGCGCGCCGATGGCCTTACCCGCGGTAACCATCCCCTCGATGACCGAATGGGGGTCGCCTTCGATGGTGGAGCGGTCCATGTACGCGCCGGGGTCTCCCTCGTCGGCGTTACAGATGACGTACTTGACATCCCCGGCAGCCTTGCGGGCCAGGTCCCATTTGAGCCAGGTGGGGAAGCCCGCGCCGCCCCGTCCCCGCAGTCCCGATACCTTCACTTCCTCGATGGTCTGCTCCGGGGTCCACTCAAAGAGCACCTTCTCCAGGCCGCTGTAGCCTTCACGGGCTATGTACTCATCGATGCTTTCGGGGTTGATGACGCCGCAGTTCCGCAGCACCACCCGGAACTGTTTCTGGTAGAACTGAATGTCCTCCACCGCCTTGGCGCTTTTCTTCTCGATATCTTCCTTATATAAGAGCCGTTTGACTTCCCGGCCCTTGAGAATCTGCTCGGCGATGATCTCGTGGGCATCCTCGGGCTTTACGTCCACATAGAAGGACTCTTCAGGGAGCACCTTGACGATGGGGCCCCGCTCGCAGAAGCCGAAACAGCCGGTCTTGACGATCTGCACCTCCGCATTGACTCCCAGCTTCTGCGCCTCCGCGATGAGGTTCTCGTAGATCTCGACGCCCTTGTTGGATTCGCAGGCGGTGCCGCCGCAGGTCAGGATATAATGGTTATATGCCATGAAACGCTCCTTAGCTCGCGCTGATGATGTCGGCGGCGGGCCGGTCAAGGATATGGTTGTCCACGAGTTCCCGCCCAATCAGATGCTTCTTGACGATTTCCGCGGCCACCGCAGCGTCAACCTTGCCGTAAATAACCGCAGGCATACCGGGAACCGCCACCTCAACGGTGGGCTCCGAATGACACAGCCCCATACAGCCGGTCTGCCGGACCAGTACGCTGTCCACGAGTTTTTCCTCGTCCAGGGCGTTGATAAAGGCGTCCAGGGTAGCCTTGGCCCCTGCGGCGATACCGCAGGTTCCCATACCCACGATTACCTGGATTTCCTTGCCTTCCGCGTCTCGCCGGCGGAGATCCGTCTTTTTGGTGTCCCTGAGTTTCCGCAGGTCATCCAAACTCATCTTAGCCATATTTCTGCTCCTCGTTAATATAAATCAGCAATGAGGACCGCTCATTCCTCATCATCTTCTTCCATTGATCTGAGATACTGGCTTAACAGCGCCAGGGAGCCCGCGTTTTCCAGCCCCCCCACAGCCTCGGCCAGCTCGGATTTACGCAACTCGTACTGAATGTCCTGCCCGCCTCCTTCCCTCGCACGGCGGATCAGGATGTCTTCCGGTCCGGGGAAGAGCAGGATCGTCCTGAACATCCCCGGCAGATCCCCCACTGGAGGGGTATCGACGTTGTTCATGTCAAACCAGGCAGTTACGGCGGTTCCTTCATTTTTAGCCGAATGAAGTTCCCAGCCGCCCCCGGACTGAGACGCAGTCTGGATCAGGAAGGGGATTCCCAAGCCCACTTTCCGGCGGGGGTGCTTTACCCCGTCTGTTACGAAAGGGTCTTTGGCCCGTTCCATTTCGTCCCGGCTCATGCCCTTGCCGTTGTCCTTGACGGTAAAGCGGAATTCCACCCGGCCGTCCGGGGATGCGGTTTCCCGAATCTCCATCTCTACCGTGTCCGCGCCGGACTCAGCGGCGTTCTGGGCAATATCGGCTGCCAGGTCGGCCAGCGTAAAGTGCATACCCGCAGGCTAACCGTTCCGGTATTTGGCGATGATCGCCGGGAGCTGATCCTTGGTAACTTTGCCGTAGGTATCGGCTCCGACGGTCAGCACCGGGGCAAGGCCGCAGCAGCCGACACAGCGGACGGGATCAATGGAGAAAAGGCCGTCGCTGGTAACGCCCCCCTCCTCCAGCTTGAGGATATTCCGGGCCTCTTCGATCAGGTCCTGGCCTCCCTTGAGGTAGCAGGCTGTTCCCAGGCACACGGAAACCTTGTATTTTCCGGGTTTTGTGGTCTTAAAGAAGTGGTAAAAGGTGATTACCCCGTAGATTCGCGCTAATCGGATGCCGGTAAGCAGGGCAAGTTTTTCCGCCGCCGCCCGGGAAATGTACCCAAAGGTTTCCTGGGTCTTATGCAGGATCATGATAAGGCTGCCGGGTTTTACCTTCCATTCGTCCACAAAGGACACTAATTCCGGGGGAAAGTCGATTGTTTCCGCCATTCCCCCGCCGTTTTTGAGCTGCGCTCCCGCTGTTGCCATGAATACCCCCTCGTGGTAGTTCTGTTAATAGACAGACATCGTTTTCTCTTATTTTATTCCGATTCCGGCAGTTACGCAAGGCCGGGAGGGGGAAGTCTCCCGCTGGCAACAACTTAAAAAGATTAAAGGGGGGCACGCCCCCCGCGTTCCGAACTCTCCGGGGCCTCCGCGTCTCCCCTCAATTCCGTGTGGTTCCCGCCTGCCTGCGACAGGCAGGCGGAAGGGACGCGGAAAGGAAGTCCTTTTCCGTGCGGTTTCCGTGTTTTTCCGTGGTTCTTTTTACATTTCCCCCCAAAACCCCTTGACGTTTCTTCCGATCCCTGGTAGAATTATCAGTAATGAACATATACCAGACCGCAGCCGTAGATTTCCCCGCAAGACAGCCTAACATGGCACGGCATTTGAACACACACACACACACACACACACACGTCACCGTCATCTTTTAAGGGATAACTCTGCCCGCAGAGCAGCGCAGACCCCTATTTTTACGCGGATTCACGCTTTCTTTCTATAATATACATATACACCACTATACAACTGTCCCAACAGAAAACCGCAATGGCATACGGCCTAGACGCGGTGAACAGAGCAGAGCGCAAAAGCCGGCGGGCATATACGCAAATCTATCTGTT
>JAITHH010000113.1 GCA_031280065.1 Treponema sp.
TTCTTCCGGGTAAAGACCCGCGAAGAACTGGAAGCGGCATCAGCGGCGGCCAAGGGGAACAGGGGGCTGGAAATGGCGGTAGCGGAGTACAAGAAACTGACGTGGAGCGAGCGCCGTCAGATGATCGCCGAAGAGAAAGAGAAAGCGCGGCGGGACAAAATAGCCATGCTGCACTACGCCCGAAACGAAGGGCTCGCCCAGGGCCGGCTGGAGGGTGAAGCCATCGGTGAAGCGAGAGGCGTGGAGAAAGGCGAAGCCAGAGGCCGGATGCAATTAGCCGCTTTGCTCAAATCCGGTAAGACCCTCGATGAGGCATTGACGATACTGCAAGCCGAGACCCAGGATGGGAGCACGGCATCTTACTAAACGCCCGGCCACGGAAATCACGCGGAAGGGAGGAGATGCGGAATCCCTCCCCTATTCCCGCTTACTTCCCCCGCCTAATAACTGACCCGGAACCCGAAGGAGGGAACCGGAATGGGCAGCCCGTAAGACGCCCCGTTACTGCTGGTGTCTTCTTTGCCCGTGTAGGAATTGAAGCGGGTATTGCCCTGCACACGGTAGACCAGGGCAAGCGTATCCTCGATTGCCGCGTACAATTCGTACTGGACCTTGCCCGCTTTGCTTTTCCCCAGCAGAGAAACTTTTATGTCCAGGGGAAGCGCCGGTGTGGTGCGGTTGTTTTCGTCCCGGACTGAAGCCCGCCTGAATTTCTCCATAAAAAGCTCCTGTTCCAGCACATAGACCGGGTAGGAAGTGATCGGCCCGGTGATCCGTGAAAGCTGCGTCCCGCTTGCCAGGCCAAAGCGGACGTAAATGTTGATCCGGCGCACGGGCCTGAAATTGAAAACCAGGTTGAGATTATGAAACCGGTGATACGAGGGGAAGTACCAGCCATCCCCCCGGTTCCCCCCGGAATAGCCCATCGAGGAATCGCCCCCGTAGGGGTCGCGGTACTTGGCCCAGCTTAGGGAGTAGGACAGCCAGCCGTCCCAATACCGGGACTGAACTTTCTGGAGCATCAGATCAACGCCCCAGACCCTGCCCTCGCCGTCGAAGCGCGGCAGCGGCTTCATCTCGCCAATGCCGGTCTCCACGGGAAAATAGGCCCGGTCAAAAACGTACTTGTAATAGCCCTCAACATTGAGGCTGAGGCCGTCAGGGAATTCCAGCCTGCCCCCCAGCACCGAAGTCCAGGAGCGGTTGGGCTTCCCTTCGGGGATGTCGAAGCGCTCCTCCGCCAGCGTAACCATGCTGTTCATGGACGAGAAGAGCCCGGTTCCCGCGCTGAGGTCCAGGGATTGGAAGACGCCCCGGTCTTTGAGCACGTTCAGGTCCGCGCTGATCCGGGGATTCAGCACCGGCGCGGTGGGGATGGAAAACCCGTCTCCCCGCAGGAAGAAGTGATCCAGCCGCAGGCCGAACTCCCCGCCGAAACGCCCGCCCGGACTCCGGTATTCCGCAAGCGCGTAGACCGAGGTGGAAAAAAGCTGATTGTCCACCCGGGGCTCATAACGCGCCGGGTAATGAACGATAAGATACTCGCGCAACGGGGCAAGGAAGGGATTCCGGCGCAGCAGGTCCTCCTGATCCGCCTCGCTCAGGCTGCTGAACGGCGTTTCCATGAGAAGCCGGTAATTCCCCGTGTCAATAAAACGGGAAAACAGCTCCTGCGCACCCGCCGCCGCGAGCAGCCCGTTTCCCAGGTCCCAGTCGTAATCTACCCGGCCCTGGACATTCGCCGTGCTGGTTTCTTCATTATATACTCTTTCCGTGGTAAACCGGTAGGCGCGGTCAAATCCGGGGAAACCCGCCAGCAAGTGGGCGTAGCGGTCGTTAAATTCGGGGGAAAAGTGTTTGCTGATGTCATAGAGATTCACCCCGTCGATCTTCATCAGGTGAATTCCGGTTCCGGCGGACGTTTTGAGCAGCATATCGCCGCGGGGGTTCCACGAAAGGCCCGCCGTGATAAACCCCTGGAAGTTGTTATAGTCGTTATAGACATCTGAGATGCTCTGGAGCCCGTTTTCCAGCGAGCTGTTGTCATAGCGCTCCCCGGCGCCGTCCGCGCCGAAAAAGCCCGTGGCCTGAATCTCCAAGTCCGGGCGGAAGCGGTACGCCCCGGTAACCGCGCCGTTTCTGATATAGGGCGCGGTACTCACCCGCTGAATCTGCTCCAGCTCCGGGAATGCCGGGACCATCTGTTTTGCCAGCCAGACGAAGGGGGCGTTGTAGGTCACTCTGCCCATGAACAGATCGCCGCCCTTGCCGGCCAGGGGGAGGGACAGGCTGAAGTTCGCCGCGCTGGTGTTCACGGACATCTCGAATTCGGCGTTCGCCGGGGAGGGCTTTTTGGCGGAAACTTCCAGGAGTCCGGAGATGGTGTGGCCGTAGCGGGACGAGAACACGCCGTGGGACAGCCGGGCGCTTTCGACCATGCGGGGGTCGAAGATGGAAAAGCCGCCGCCCCAGTGGTAGGGATTTTCGATGTAATAGCCGTCCAGCGCGGCGGTCATGTCCCCGGGATCGCCGCCCCGGATGCTCGGCTGGGCGTTGAAGGCGCCCGCGTAGCCCACGCCGGGCAGGAGCTTGATGGCGGTCATCAGGTCTTCGATGATTCCGATCTCGCCGGACTGGGCGATCTCCCGCGCTGACACGCCGACGCTGCGTCCGGTCTTTGTCTCGCCGCTTCCGGGCCGCTCCGCCTCGATCACCAGCTCCCGGTTTTCCATGACGCCGGCAAGCCGCAGCCCCAGGGTGAAGCGGTCCGCGTCCGGGGAAACGGCGATTCTGCCGGTTTCATAGCCCGGATAGGCCGCCTGAATCACGGTAGGCTGGCCGGCGGGCACGGAAACCAGCGCCTTCCCGTCCTCATCGCAGATATATTCCCTGCCGTCCCCGGAGCGGATCACCGCACCTTCCAGGGGCAGGCCCAGATCGGCGTCTTCCACGGTGATCTCCACATCCCGCGCCGAGAGGGAAACGAAGGGAACCAGAGCCATCAAAAAAACCGCTGCCGGAAGGAATTTGTTCATGCCTAGCTTCAATTATACTGGGAAGGGCGGATGGATAACAGGCAATGCGCGGGCTCTGCCCCCGCGCCCCCGCCGGGCAGCGCACGTAATACCCCTCATTAGCCCGACTGCGAGAAGGCTTTAGCCTGAGCGGTGCTTCCCCAGCCGTAACCCCAGTAACAGGAATCACTCGGTGGTAAGCTGTAACAGCTTCCAGACTGCGGGTGTTTCCTGCCCTACCCGCCAGAAACCAACGGCGCGGACTCCCATCGTACGGTACATGTTCAGCCGCATTGCCAGCGAGTAGGCGTCCTCATAATAAGCCGTAACCGTGAGGGGAATCTGATAGGTGAAGGTTGGAATACCCCCTTCCCGGCGGATTTCCGTTACTTTGTTCTCGGCGATGATCCGCTGGATGCTTGAATAGATGTAAGCCTGAAAGACATTCGCGCTCCCCCAGGTCCGGCCATAAAAAGGAAGTCCCATGATGAGTTTTCCAGCGCCCGCCGTTTCCAGGGCATAAGCGGCCACCCGCCGGCACCAGGCCATTGAGGCGATGGGGCCCGGCGCGCTGGTAGACCAGTGCTCGTCATAGGCCATAACCAGAATTCTATCCACCAGAGGAAGAATTTTACGGTAGTCGTACACATCGTTTTCCAGGGTGCGGGACCGGGCGGCGAGGGCGATAGTAAAGATTTTTCCGCGCAGTTTTTCCCGTAATTCAGCCAGAAAACTCAGAAAAGCCGCGCCGTCCCGGGCGGGTACCTGCTCAAAATCGATCTGGAGGCCGTCAAATCCCGCCGCAGCCTCCAGGAGGCTGGCGATAATCCGCCGCCTGGTATGACTGTCCGGCTCCAGAACAAAGTGGGTCAGGGCTCGTCCATTACAGGCTACCACCATGTGCTTGCGGCCCGGGAAAAAGGCGATTTTCCGGGGATTGGGTACACCGGTTAAGTGGCCGTAGGCGTCTATCTCCGCGCCGAAGTACCCCACATCCGTAATCGGGTAGTCGGCTTTCAGAAACTGTTCCCTTCCATCTATTACGTATGCCCAAATTTCTTTAAAGGAAGAGACCGGAAGGTCCGCAATGTCCATTTCCGGCAGATCAGGCTCCGTTTCTTCGGGAAGCTCCTCTTCAAGCTCCGCCTCCGTGATGTCTTCAGCCTGAACCTCATGAGGAATATCTTCCTTTTCCGGGCTCTGGGGGGCGGAACGGCACGAGGCGGGCAGCCATAGCATACTAGTTATGGCCCAAATGGTAAAAAAGCGTCCCATAACCGGGCGCGGACAAAGATGTAGGAAGATATTCATAGTGATAATATCGAACAATCAGCGGATTTATAAAATGAGAATTCTTTTCTGAAACACTTGACAAAAGGGATGAGAGACGGTAAAGTGGAGAATATCAGCCGCCGGGGTACAGTATGGAGCTGGGAAGTCGGTCTTGAGCGGTTGCGGATTCCGGCTGAATTTTTCAGAGAAATTTTCAGCATGAGGGCTTGACAGAGCGGGAGGGGATAGGGTAGGGTAGGAAACGTCAGCCGCCGGAGGGCCGCGT
>JAITHH010000175.1 GCA_031280065.1 Treponema sp.
TGGCGGGATTTGGGCTCCCTCCCCGTTAGAACCAACGGAATCAAAGCCGTGGCGGCGGTCAGCCTGCCGGAACTGACGGTCTTCATCTCCCATAGCATCTACGGCGTCTACTATATCCAGCCCGATCAGAAGTCCCCTTCGTGGACCTCGCTGAACGCCGGCCTTGAGCGGCTTGAAACCACCGATAACCCCGACGAGGTGTCGGACATCGCCGCGGCTCCCGGCAGGGCTTCCTCCCTGCCAGAGGTCTATGTTTCCCAGACCTTCCGCCAGCGCCTCTACCGGCTCGACTGGACGCGGAAGCGCTTCGTCCCTATCCTTGCGGAGGGCGGCGGGTTCGGCCCGATTGACTCCCTCGCCGTGGGGGAAGAAACCATCCGTTTTGTGCGGGAAGGGGCGATCATGGAACTGGGCCGTCCGGGGGGCCTTGCGCCGGTTCCCCTAACAGGGCGGCGGCGGGACGACATTGCGGCATGGCTTTCCATTCCGGCGCGGCTGGGCTTGAAGAGCGATTGCGCGGCGGTGTGGGGGAACGGCTTCTTCCTGGATACCGGCCCGGTGATTCTGTCGGAACTCTGGCTGCTGGATGAATCCCCCCGCGCACGCGGCGCGGCCTTTGGCCGGGAGGGTCTGTACCTGCCCGTTGATCACGCCCTTGAGTCCGCGACACTCCAGCCGTATCTGGACATGATGGCGGAGCGGAACCTGGATATGGCGGTCATTGACATGAAGGACGATTATGGGCGTCTCCGCTTTACCCCGGAGAATCCTGCCGTCAGCGGGAAGGGCCGGGTCTTCCGCCCGGTGGACATTGACGCCTTCCTCAAAACGATGAAGGAGCGGGGCGTCTACACCGCCGCCCGAATTGTTGTCTTCAAAGACCCGGAGCTTGCCGGGAAGGAGGGGGAGAAGTACGCGGTATGGGACAGCAGAACGGGCAGGGCATGGCAGGGCTACTACGACACACGGCGGCAGAAACTTCCGGCGGGACAGCGGGCTGAACCGTCTTCCGGTTCGGCGCTCACCGAGGTTTTCCCGGCTTCTGATCCGGCCTATGAGATTCTGCGGACCTACTACGACGAGCGCTGGGTGGACCCATATTCCGAGGAGGTGTGGGAGTACATCGCCCAGACAGCGGCTGAACTGCACCGGCGGGGCTTTGACGAGATTCAGTTTGATTACATCCGCTTTCCTACGGACGGGGATAATTTGGGGAACGCCCTGTACCGCTGGCGGGACTCCGGCATGGACATGGAAAGTGCGATGCTTTCTTTCCTGCGCCATGTCCGCTCCCGTATTGAGGCTCCTCTTTCCATTGACATATACGGGGCGAACGGCTGGTACCGCACCGGGGCACGGACTGGTCAGGAGGTGGAGCTTTTGGCGCACTATGTGGATGTTATCAGTCCGATGTACTATCCGAGTCACTTTGAGCAGGATTTCCTGGCCCAGGACCCGCCGGAACTGCGGCCTTACCGCATCTACTATTTGGGAACGCGGCGGACGCAGGTGATTGCCCGGGGGCGGATTATTGTCCGGCCTTATGTGCAGGCGTTTTTTTTGAATGTGGCGTATGACCGGCGTTATTACAACGTTGACTATGTATTCCAGGAGGTTAAGGGCGTCCGGGAGGCGGGGGGCGCGGGGCTTACTTATTGGAACAACTCAGGCCGCTACGATGATATTCCGGTCCCTTAAGGCGTGTTCAAAAGGAACCGCTGCTTAAATAAAGTTTTATAAACATAGTCCACGGATTAACGCAGATTACCACTGATGCTGTTTCCATTCATCTGCGTAATCTGCGGTTCCAAGACAAATGTTTTTTACCGCAGATGGCACAGACGTACACAGATTGCGAACCTTCGGTTCGACGCTGATGCTGTTTCTACTCATCTGCGGCATCCTTTTCATCTGCGTAATCTGCGGTTCCCCTGGTAACGGTTCTTTTACCGCAGAAAACGCGGAAACTGCACGGAAAAGGACTCCCTTCCGTGTGTTCCGTGGTTCGGTTCGCTTTAATCAGTGGTTCCCTAGGGTCTGCCCTCTGAAAAACTATCCCTTGGGGCAATAGGTGAATATACGGGCTCGTGAGGTGTTTTATCCGCAGAGCGTTACCACCGGATCTCCATGACCAGCGGTTCGGCGGCGCAGAGGAGCGGGCCTATGGGCGCGGAGTAGCTCACCTTTCTCCCCGTGTGCGCCGCTTCCCCAACCGGCAAGGCCGACGGCAGGGCCGACGGCAGGGCCCCCAGAGGACGGCCCCCTTCCCCAAAGAAGGCAAGTTCAGCGTCCGCAGGCAGGGTAAAGGCCAGATCCAGCCGGTAATCAGCGGCGGCCTCTCTGATCAGCGCGACCAGATCAGGGGCCGGAGCCGCTCCCCGGCTCAAAGTGAGGGACAGCCGGTGCTTGCCGTTCTCCCGCGACAGTGAGGCGCTCTGGCCCGTTGCGTCCAGAAACTGAAGCAGCGCATCCGTGCGGGAGAAATCCACGGTCAGGCGGTGTATTACATCCTCTTCCGTGGTTTTGGCGGAGAAGGAGCGCAGCTTGAGCCCCTCGATCCGGGCCGCGGTCCGTTCAAAGTCGGCCCTCCCGCTTGGGATGGGCGGCCACCGCTCGTTGCCGTCCAGCTTGCCCAGGGATTCCAGGGACCGGGACATCCGGTATTCCAGGGTCATGCTCCCCGAACCGTCCGGGCGGATGGTAATATCGGAGCCCACGCCGATACAGGAACTGAAAACGGCCAGCGCCGTTCCCAGCGCGGCCACATATCTTAAAATACGATTTCCTGGTTTCATCATATACCCCTTAAAATTCCTCTGACTGAACCCGCATATCCTGAATGCGGATCGGCATTTCATCTTCTATCATCTTGAGAGCCTTGTTAAGCACCGTCTCCCCAAAGGTCCGCGAATTGGACACCAAGGCCCCCCCAATCTGGCCGAAGCGCGGCGAGTCTTGAAGGTCCACCTCTGCGGCGCTGAGGTGGAAACGGCGCTGGAGCTTATCCTTGATAGAGCGGATGATCTGCCGTTTGTCCTTCAAACTTTGGGCGTCAGGGATTTCAAAAATGAGCTGCAGCATGGAAACGACCGTGGTTCTTACCTCCTGTATAGGGTATAATACGCGAAAATGGATGGTAAAGAATATGGGGGGCGCGAATCAAGGGTTCGATGGGTGCCCCAATCCCCCCGGATGCCAGGCTCGTTGTTTGCCGCAGGCGCGCCGCCAAGCGCCCCATTTGTTCTTTTCCTATTCCTTCTATTATATACCTTGTTTCCGGCGGGCGCTCTGCCGCCGCCCGCTCCCGAAGAAGCGCCCGCAGAGTTATTCACCCTGACCTTGGGCGATACCGATGTGTCCCTCTGGCTAAGCGGCTTCTGGAAGGGAAGTTTCAGCGCCGCCTTCGGCGTCTCCCAAAGCCCGCTGGGACTCGCCGCCGCTTCTATCGAATCGCCTTTCCTCTTCAGCCAGGAAGCCGACCTGTCCCTCTCCCTCTGGATACGCCAAAAGTGGTTCGTGGAAGCGGGCTTCCTGGACAACTACGCCCTCAACACCTACCGGGCAGGCTATCAAGGGCAGCCCGGGGAGACGGTTCAGTACCTGGGGCTGGGCAACACGGGCCTGGACTTCCCCGCCTTCCCCTACCTCAATCTGGGGGGCGATTCACCCTCCTCCTTCGGCGTCTACGGACACTTCGGCGGGGGAGACCTGGAATTCCACGGCCTGGTCCGCTATGACGCGGCCATACAGGAAGAGCGGGTCTTCGTGGGGAACCGGGAGCGCGGCTACGCCTACCTCTCCATCGACAGCCCCCAGCGGGGCCTCTCCTTTGTCCTGCCCGATGAAAACACCGGCGAGACCCCGGCGATCTACTTCGAGGACAGCGAGGGGGGCATCCAGGGGAGCGATGGGCGGCGCTGGCGGCGGGCCCGCTCCGGAGAATACGCGGTGAGCGCCCGCAGAGGCATGGTTGAACTGCGGCAGAAACCTGCGGGAAGAGCCGCCGCCGCCTATGGACCGGGAAAAACGCCGGGAGGGCCGGGCTACCGCTTGGGAAGCTATGGCGATTCCGGCTCTTTTCTGGGAGCGGTCCAAGCCCTGTTTGATCCCATCGCGCTGGACCGCTATCCCCAGCCGGGCCAGGACGCCTTGACCGGCGCGGCGGCCAATACGCCCGGCACGGTGGAACTGGAAGGGGTCTCGGCCCTGGTCATCTACGAGCCGGGAACCTTCTCCCCCTTTGAACGGCTGAACCGCTACCGCTCGCCCGCCGGGAATTCCACCGAGGCCGCCCTGACGCGCCGCTCTACCGGCGAGCGTATAGGGGACTTCGAGGCCGTGCCCGTCGAACAAACCGAAGCGCCCGCGTTCTATGATCCCCCGGATGCCGAAAGCGGCATCGAGCCCGGCGGCCTGTGGTCAAGCCTGCGGGGAAGCGTGGAACTCCAGCGGTCGGACCGTATCGCGGACCCGCGCTCCCCCCAGGGACGCTGGCCCTTGGCGGCGCTCTGCCCGGAAATCTACCTTCCCGGGTCCGCCGGAGGCGGCGCCTACGACCTTGCCCTGCGCTTTACCAGCTATACCGCCGCCGGCGGCGCGGGAGTGTACGCCATCGGGACGGACGCCGTGCCCGGGTCCATCCAGGTCTTTCGGCACGGACTGCCCGACTCGAATTTCAGCTTTAACGAGGCCGCGGGAGAACTCAGCCTGCGGGACCCGCCGGGATTCAGCGAGGTGATCCGGGTCCGCTACCTCAAGAAGAGCGGCCAGCGTCAATTCGGGAGCCTGGCCGCGGGACTCGGCATGTTCTACGATCCGCCCGGCCCCTTCAAGTCCGGCCTGGCCCTGGGGCTCCGGTGGAATCTGAGCGAAGACGCCTATACCGGGGAGGGCACGGCAAGCCCCGGCAGCGCGGGCTTGGGCGCGGAGGCCGCCTGGGACGCTGACGCGCTCAAAGCCAAGCTGACCCTGGGCCTGGGCTTTGATCAGCCTGACGCCGCCGGTCTGTACCGCCTCGCCGGAATGGAGGGCTCCGAGAGAACCCTCGTTCTGAATCCCGCATCGGCCTTTCTTGCGGAACCCCCGGCGGACCTTCCCCCGGAGGGAGGGCCGCTGGTGTCAGGGCTGGATGCCGCAAACCGGGCCCCCCTGGTGTACCGGAACTACCAGAATCAGAACATCCTTGATACCAGCGCCCTCCTCCCCATTGACAGCGCCGCGCCGGTACTCCCCGGTAAAAGCGGCCCCTACCCCGCCTCGGACCCCGTCCTCTCCGGCGAGACGCTCTTGGCCGCTGAATTCACCCTCACCGGGGAGCGGTACTGGACGGGCTTTCAGATTCCCCTGGGCGATGCGGGGGACGCGCTGGAGCAGGTCCAGGAGATCGGCGTCCCCTTCCGGCTGTACGGCTTTGCGCGGGAAACGGACGTGCGGGTCATCGTCCAGGCGGGCGCGCTGGCGGACGCTGATCAGGGATGGCGCGACAACCCCGCGCTCACCGCCTCCTGGGAGATATTCTCGGCTGAAATCCAAGCCGGTCTTGCCGGCGGGCAGGTTCACTATGACGAGGAGGGGGCGCTGAAACTCAGCCGGATCATCTTGAATGACGCTGACCGGCGGAAACTCCGCGAAGCGCGGTATATGCGCATCCTGATCCTGCGCTCAACCGCGGGCGAGGTGTCAGGCCGCCTGCTCGCCGCCCCTCCCTACCTGCTGGGTGCGGGGTTCCGGGCGATCACCGTGCGGGACGGGGTGATTTCCGCCGCCGGTGCGGGTGCGGGGCAGAGGCCAGCCGCCATCGCGGAACGGCGGGACGTCAGCCTTGAGGCGGCGTACCGGGAGCGGATCGAGCGGCTCCACCCCGAAGACGCCCCGCAGCGGGTTCTGGAATTGGAATGGAACGCCCTTGAGCCGGGGGAATCGGCGGGCGCGGACGGCAGAACCGGGGCGGTTCCCCTTTCGGAGTACAAAACGCTGAGTTTCTTCTTCAAAGCGGGCCGCTCGGACGGCGCGGGCATGGCGGACAGCGGCGCTTCTTCCGTGCCGCGTCTGCGGTTCATCGTTGCGCGGGGGCCCGGCTCCCTGGGCGCGGCGTCTGAGACCGCGCTGGAGGCGGCGATCCCCCTCCCGGCTTTGAGTCCCGGACGCTGGCACAAGGTGGACTTGCGCTACGCCGGCGGAGACGGCGGGGTGTTCGTGGACGGCGGCGCGGTCGCGGGCGCGGAACTCCGCTGCCGCCCGGAGGTATTCAGCCCGGCGGAAAGCGCCGCAGCCCTCAGCGGGCTGGACGCGGGGGCGGAAACCGGCCTGGGAGTCTCGCCGAAACCGGGCTATATTGCCGTCTTCATCGAGCCTTCCAGCGGGGCCGCCTTGCCGGACGGTTCTTTTTCACTGGACGAGATATGTCTGGAAGAGGCGGTCCCCGCTTACCGCGTCAATGGGGGCACTTCCCTGGCCTGGCGGCGTCCGGGAGCGCTGCTCTCCCTCAAGGGCTTCACCGTACTGGGGGATGTGTCCGTTGACACTTCCCTGGAAAGCGGGGCGCGGGGGGACCTCTTTACCCAAGGGGCGCCGCTGTCCTACGGCGCGTTGAACCGCTCCACGGTCAGCATGGGCCTTTTGGGAATCAAACTCACGGGAACCCTCGCCTTCGCCCTCTTCCCGGATGCGCCTTCATGGAACGCGGGCCACCGCGTCAGCCGGGCGTGGGGGCCGGTGACGCTGGCCGAGTCCTTTGCCCTGTCCCCTGGAGACGGGACCCTGGACCGCCGGCTCAGTCTGGAGGCTTCCGGCGCGGTTCACGGACGCCTGGCCGCGAACCTGGCGGCGCAGGATCAGCGCCTGCGGCGGAGCTGGGATATGAACTTCGGGGTGAATACCGCACCGCGCCGTCCGCTGGGGCTGTCCCTGGAGGCGGGCGCGCGCTGGGAGGAGCCGGAGGAGCGCCTGGGGAGCCTTGAGGATTACGGCGCGGCCTGGACTGAAACCTGGGCGTACCTTGCGCCCGATAACGGCGCGGACGCGAAAAACCGGGACATCCGGGCGCTGGTCAAGCTCCCCCTGCGCCTCTCCCCGGTGGGCGCGGAACTTGCCGCCGAGGGCCGCTCATCCTTTACCCGCGCAACGGGCGCGCTCAAGGCGGAAACCCGCGGACGGCTGGACCTTCCCTTTACCTTTGGCAGTTTCTGGGGGCTGGTCCGGGGGGAGCGCTTCTTCTCGCGGACGCTGCGGTACGGGAGCCTGGACGCGCTGGACGACAGCCTCCGCTACGGCGAAAGCCTGGCCGATTCCTGGCGGCTCTGGCTCACCGCGCCGGTATACGGCCTGTTTGATCCGCTCCTGCCGCAAACCATGCGGGATGCCCTGGAGGAATCAGACGCGGCGGGCCTTACCGAATATGGCCAATTCAGCGACGGCCTGTCCCTGTCCCTGGAATTCCCGCCGGTCTTCGGCCTCCCTTCGCTGTTCCTGCCCCAGTATGCCGAAGCCCGCCTCTCCCGCAGTCTTGTCAAAAAGCTCGACACACCCGCGGACACGCTGAATATCGCCTCGGCGCTGCGCTTTTCCTCGGTGAATCTCTTTGGCGCGTTTGGGGCACTGCCGGTCTTGCGCTTTTACCAGAGCGAGGAGTTGAGCCGCTCGATAGAAGCCCAGCTTGCCATTCCCCGTGATGACCTGCTTTCCTGGAGCGCCCGTGATGAGACCCGGATGAGTTTCTACGGCTTTCGCGGCGCGGCGCTTGATCTGACGAATACCTTTACCATCAATTCCGCCGGAAAGCCGTC
>JAITHH010000184.1 GCA_031280065.1 Treponema sp.
GGATTACATGGATTAACACGGATTTCAGTTCCCCAGAACCGGTATAATCCATGAAAATCCGTACAATCCGTGGATTTTTCAAGAATTCGCCTGTTCCATGGCAAGAAGCTAAAATCGAGCTTCGTCTTTACTAAGTGAATTGACTATACATATAGCCCCAGCGCACTTGATTTTATTCAGCCGCGCTGTCCGTTTTCCGCCTGCTTAAGCGTTAGGCGTATGTGCAGCCGGTGTTCCTCGCCGGCGGGGAGCGTGTATTGCCGGTGAAGAGCGGCAATGCCGGGAAGGTCGCCGCCTACTCCGCACATGGCCCCGTCAATGTTCAGGGTAACGAGTTTCTCTTTGGCCAGCGTGTGCAAGTGGGAGGCGGCGTCAAGGGCTTCGGCGGTATAGTTCCAGGCGCTGAACGCCATTCCCTTTCCGCTAAGGTCTTCAATGTCAAGGCACAGGCCCCGCTCTTCGCATAACGCAAGAAAGCGCAGGTCGCAACGGGCTGCGTTTTCCTGGGGGCGCATGTACCGGTGTTCAAGGGCGGAAACCGCCATGCGGTACAGGCCCAGGGCTGCGCCGCTTTTGCGGTCGCTGTAGTTTTCGTGCGGACCCCTGCCGTACCATTCCACAGTGTCAAAGGACGGGGGCAGGGCCAGAGTTAGGCCAAGCCGCTGCATCGCTCTTTTTGCCTTTGCGCGGTGTTCGATTTCAAGGGAACCGTCTCCGTAGACTGTGTAGCGGGTTTCCGCCTGGGCGAGCAGGGGGTGTTTCCAGCGGACGGTAACAGAAGCTGAATGAGGGCCAGCCGTCTGCCGCATTGCACAGGCCCGCGCTTTAGCGGCGGCGCGTTTCCATTGCTCGCAGGGCATAAAGGGCAGGAGCAAGGGGGCAAAGTTGGCATAGCCCCGGTCGTTGTCGGTTTGCGGGCGGTAGTAGTTGGGGCGAAGCGGCGACACCAAGAGTTCCCTCCCCTCCCAAACTATGCTTTCTACCATGCCCTTTTCAAAGCGATAGCAAAATTGTTCACCCCGTATTTCAATGTTGTTCCTCAGGCGGCTCAGGTTCAATGTTCCGCTGTCTGTCCGCGCCGCCTTTGGGGTGTAGTCGGGGGAAAGGACAATCTGGTCAAAGGCGGCCTGGTAACCCGCCTCGGCCCAGGGGCTTGCCTCGCGGAGCAGCCAGCGGAAGGTGATTGTTGTTTCGGCATTTTGGGGCGGTACGGCGCGGGATATTACGCTTATTTCGCGTTCGCTTTGCGGGCCAAGGGCGGCAAATTCTTCAGGGGGGACTTCGCCCGCTTCAAGTACGCGCCCGTTGGCGGCAAGTTCCCAGCAGAGGCGGTAGGGGGAAAGGTCACGGAACATCGCGTTGTTGCGCAGCAG
The DNA here is from genome assembly GCA_031280065.1 of Treponema sp. The sequence goes on from JAITHH010000184.1 coordinate 1,374, forward strand.
GTAGCGGCCCTCCGCCGCCCGTAGCGGCAGTACCCGCAGGGTCTGGTAACATTTTTTCACTTCCCTGGCTGCGGGGTGCGGGCTGCGGTCTACCGCGAGAATTCCATTGGCACAGAAACAGCCGTTGCTCCCCACCGCCCGCCGCGGCTTCAGGCCGTTTTTGCGGTCATAGACTTCGGCAAAATCATCGCCGTACAGCCATTGCGTTCCCTCCCCGCTCACTTTTGATAACTCAAAAAATTGCGATGTCCGGCGGGGGTGTTGCGGGGGTGGAACCCCCGCATGGGGGGCAGCGGAAGTCCGCGTGGCTGGACGCTCTCCCGGCCCCCTCTTTCGCTTAGGCGCCGAACAGCTCCCGGATACGGCGCTCAAAACCCGCCGGAAACGGGGCGCTTACCAGGCGCGGAAGCGGAAGCCCCGCGTCCAGGGGGAATTCCTGCGACCAGGCGTGGAGCAAGAAACCGCCAGGGTACAAGCCGCCCCCGTATTTCCGGTCTCCCGCCAGCGGATGGCCGTGAATGGCAGCCTGGGCGCGAATCTGGTGAGTCAGCCCGGTGTGAATCTCCGCGAGGATGAGCGAATAGGACGGCCCCGCCGCCAAAGGCCGGATACGGGTCAGGGCGCTCTTGTCCCCCGGCCCGGTTATCCGGCGGCTCCGGTCCCGGCCCAGCCGGTCTTCCCAGACAGCAGGCCCCGTCACCCTCCCCTCCACCAGGGCCGCATAGCGCTTGATGACGCGCCGCTCCCGGATCAGGGCGCTGAACACGCGGGCCCCGGTCAGGGTCTTGGAAAAAACAATAAGCCCGCTCGTACCCTGATCCAGCCGGTGCAGGGGGCCGCTCTTAAAGGAAAGGGAATGAGACTGCGCCGGAGCCAGGTACGCCTGTACCAGCGTGTCCAGGCTTGCGGGCCCATGCACAGCCAGGCCCGCCGGTTTGCCGCAGAACAGCAAATCCGCCGTTTCTAGAACGATATTCAAACCCCGCATATCTGGGGGCCGGAGCGCCGCCGCCTTGGACGGCGCCTCCTCCGGCGCAATGCCCAGACTGATCCGGTCCCCTGCCCTGATCCGGTACTCCCCCCGCGCCGGGCCGCCGTTCACCAGAACCCGCCCCCGCCGCAGGAGCCGGTAAATCGCCGGCAGGGGGAGATTCGGAAGACTCTTTCGTAAAACACGATCAAGCCGCCGCCCGCCGTCATCGGGCCCGGCGCTCATCTCAATCACAAGCGGATAATGCGCGACGTGGTCAGTACCGACGGCCCCGCTTCGGTGAGCAGAATGTCGTTTTCCAGGCGGCAGCCGCCTTCCAGCGGATCGTAGAGCCCCGGCTCAATGGTGAATATCATCCCCGGCTTTAGAGTAACATTCACCTCCGGGCGGCTCCGCAGAAAGGGCTCCTCGTGGGCTTCAAGACCGATGCCGTGCCCCAAACCGTGGGGCATATTCCGCTTGAATTTACCAAAGTAGGCGTCCACCGCGCGGGCAGCGGCCCCAGCCTCCGCGCCCTCCTTGACCTCGGCCAGGGCAACCTGCGCGGCCTGTTCCACCAGCCCAATCATCCGCTCCTGGGCCGGAGATAGCGGACCTTGCGCAAACGTCAGGGTAACATCGGTAGTATATCCCTGGTATCGCAGCCCAAAGTCCAGGATGGACATACCCTGCCCGGCAAACGGCGCTCCCGTGTAGGCCGGGAACGCATGAATACCGAAACTCCGGGAAGGATTGGCCGCCAGCGTCTCAAAACCCACCCCCTCGCAGTCCCGCTTCCGGCCCTCCGCCTCGATAAAAAGGGCGGCGTCCGCTTCAGTTACCAGCGTCCGGTTGCGGATATTGACTTCCAGCAGATCGATCAGCTCGTTGGTAATCTCCACCGCCCGCCGGTAGATGCGGATTTCCTCCTCATCCTTGACAGCCCGCAGCTCCCGCACCGCCTCGTGGATACCCCCGCGCCGGCAAATCACGTCAAAGTCGCTGATCTCCTCGACATATTTAAGGAAGAGAATATACGGCGTGGCCAGCGGAATCTCAACACGGGAGTTGAACGGGACTTTACAGAACTCCGCCGCCGCCCGCAGCGCCTTGACCGGACGCCGGTCGAATTCGTTATAGGGGATAACGTGATCCGCCTGGGCGTACAGACGGGCCATGTTGATGTCCCAGGGAACCAGCGCCGATTCCCGGTTCACCGACAGAAAGAGCAGCGCGTCCCCCGGCTGCCCGGTGAGCCAGCGAACCGCCGGGTCCCGGCGGCCCTCCGTGTCTTCAAACATGACCAGGGCGATATTCTCCTGCGCCATGAGGTCGTAAAGCCGGTT
>JAITHH010000198.1 GCA_031280065.1 Treponema sp.
GCTGGTCATCGCCCTGCTGGTGCTGTTCATCCCTGGTTTTGCGCGGCTCATGCGGAACGGGATGCTGGAATACAAGGGCCGGGACTTTGTGAAGGCCGCGGAAATCCAGGGGGTTTCCCACGGGAGGATCATCTTTGCGCATATCCTTCCCAACCTGACACCTTCCATGCTCTCCGCGTCCGCGCTGGGGCTTTCCAATGCGGTGCTGGCGGAAGCGGCGATGAGCTATCTGGGGCTGGGCATACAGCCGCCGGTTCCCAGTTGGGGCCGGATGCTTTCGGAGTCCCAGAATTTTCTATTCAACGCCCCCTGGTGCGCCCTTGCGCCGGGCGTGATGATCATGCTGACGGTGCTTGCCTTTCACTGGCTGGGTGAAGGTATCCGGCGGCGTTATTGTTAGAGCCTGTTCAAAATGAACAGGCTCTTAGAGGAATCATGCTCTTAGAACTCAACCGTCTTTCCATCGGGATCATCCGGGATCAGAAAACCCTCAGCGCGGTAGACGAACTCTCCTTCAGCGTGGAACGCGGGGAGATAGCGGGCATGGTGGGGGAATCAGGCTGCGGCAAGAGCCTCTCCTGCCTTTCCATCCCCGGCCTCCTGCCGTCCGCGGCGAAGGTTACCGGCGGCAGTATCAGCTTCGAGGGCCGCAGCCTCCTGAACCGCTCCAAACAGGAACTCCGCCTTATCCGGGGAAAGGAAATCGCGCTGGTGTTCCAAGAACCCCGGCTCTCCCTCAACCCCCTGATCCCCGTGGGGAAGCAGATCGCCGAAACGCTGGAACTCCACCGGCAGGGCGATAAAAGGGCGGTCCGCCTGCAAACCCTAGAGATTATGGAGCGGCTGGGGCTCCCGGAACCGGAGCGGCTGGTCAAAGCCTATCCCCACCAGCTTTCAGGGGGCATGTGCCAGCGGGTGATGATCGCATTGGCGGTCATCTGCCGGCCTAAACTTCTCATTGCCGATGAACCCGCTACGGCCCTGGATCCCGGGGCGCAGGATCAGATCACCGGCCTCTTGCGGCAAATCAACCGGGACCTGGGCACGGCGGTGCTCTTTGTCTCCCACGACCTGGACCTGGTACGCCGTCTCTGCAGCCGGGTGTTCGTGATGTACGCGGGGAAGCTCCTGGAGGAAGGCCCGGTGGAGGAGGTTTTTACCCGCCCGCTGCACCCCTACACCCGCCTGCTCATCGGCGCGATCCCCCGGCGTGAACTGAAAGGTCGGCCTCTGGCGAATATTCCGGGTAAGGCGCCTTCGGTCGAGGATGAGAAGCGGGGCTGTCCCTTCGCCCCCCGCTGCGCCGAAGCGCGGGATGCGTGCCGCGCCGCTTTCCCGGCGCGGCGGACGATAGACGGTGCGCATCACGTCCACTGTCTTCTTGATGCCTAGCAAACGCGGCTGTAGGGCGTTGATCCGCCCAGATTAGCACTGCGGTATGCCTAAAATTCTGCCGATATATGAAAGGTGAAGTTTTGTATGTTTTCCCGGATCGGGGGGCTTGTCCTGGGGGTAATTTTCTTCTTGAGCGCTGCTGCCCAGCCGCTGGGGGCGTATTATGCCCGCTACAAAGAGCAGTACTACCGGCTGTTTCACCTGCACTATGTCCAAAACCCCAACGATACCATGGAGAACATCTATTGGCTGGAAAAAGCCCTCAAAGCGGACTTTGCTAACCCCCTTCATGCCGTTGCGCTCATCGAAAACCAGACGCAGTGGGAAAAGTACCGCTGCCTCTTTATGATGCACATCAATCTCAAACTGATCGAGCAATACCTCCTTCTGGGTAACAAGTGGAACAAACGGAATGCCTACTTCTACAACGCCCCCTGGAAGGAACAAAATCTGAAAAGTCTGGATACCGCCGAGAGCTATTTCCGGTCGGCCCTGTCCTATTGGAAGGATGCCTCTGAATGGGCGGCCAAGGCCCAGGATCGCCGCTTCCGTTTTATCAATCTTCAAAACGTTCAATTTTGGGAAGACGAGGCTTTCAGGATCGAAAGTAAGACTCTGGACTATGAACATATCATCAGCCGGGAACTGGCGCTGCTTCAGGGGGTACGGGAGCGTTTTCAGGCTATGGATGAGAATACCTACTGACACGTTTCCCCGGCAATTCCAATTTACCGCCATTTGATACGGAAACTGCCGGTATAGCGTGAGCCCGGATTCGTAATCCCCCCGCGCACATGGCGATTTCTGCCGCCTCAATTCCGGCTATATGCGCGGCATCTCCGCAGTCTTGACAGATACCTCTCTATATTTTACCATAAAAAAGCCCTGGGCCAGGAGCCATGCGGGCGGACACTGCCTAACCCTGCCAGGTCCGGAAGGAAGCAACAGTAAGCGGATGTCTGCGGCGCCGTGGTCCCCCTGGCCTGGGGTTTTTTAGGTGGAGGATGCCGGTTGGAAAAGGTTCAGATTCAGGATTTTCCTTTTGTGGTTATACCGGTTGTTCTTGTGGCCACCGAACACAACGGAAAGGTGAATTTTGCGCCGCACGGACAATACGGAACCATTACCGCTGAACCGCCGGTTATTTATATCTCCGTCATTAAGGAACACCTAACCGCCCGGAATATCTTACAGACAAAGCAATTCAGCGTGAATATTCCCGGTAAAGCGGCGCTTGACGCCTTATTGCACTGCGGAAACGTATCCGGAAACGAAGCGGATAAATCGAAAGCGTTTAAAACTTTTTACGGGAATTTGAAAATCCCCATGATTGAGGAATGTAGAATAAACTATACCTGCCAAACGGTGCGGGAGATCGAGATACATGATTGCTATATGTTTTTGGGAGCAATAAAAGAAACATATATTGATAAATCCTGTCTTGACGGCGCGGCGCCGGATATACCCGCAATCGATCCTCTGCTGGCCAGTATCGGCGGTAAATTCTGGACTATCGAACAAGTAATAAAAACTTACCCGTAAATAGCATCACTCATGGAAGTAATCCAAAATACGCTCTCACGGAGGCGTGGAAGTTGAGAACAAGCTCAATGGACAGGGCCCGGGTTATTTGATAGGCTGGGCACACCATGATCGTACTCAAGTTTGGAGGGAGTTCGGTAGCCGGCGCGGAGCGGCTCCGGCGGATGGGTGCAATTCTGATGCCCCAGCTTGCCCGCAAGCCGGTTCTGGTCCTGTCCGCTATGGGGGACACGACGGATCAGCTTCTGGACGCCGCGGAAGCGGCTTTGAGTACCGGCGCCGTCTCGATACAGGAAATCGAGGCCCTCCACCGCCGGACCATAGC
>JAITHH010000210.1 GCA_031280065.1 Treponema sp.
ACCTGCCCCGCGTTGAGCGCGCTGCCGCCGGGGCGCTTTACCCCGTGGGTTCCCGCACATTCCCCGATAGCGAACACGCCGCCTATGGACGTTTCCCACCAGATGTTCACCGCCGCGCCGCCGTTATGGTGCTGGGGCAGGACATCGATCTCAAGATAGTCCCGCGCCAGATCAATGCCCTGGCTTTGATACAGGCGGTACGCTTGGGGATTCAGATGCAGCAGCCGCTCAAGAGGAGTATCGCCTAAGGCCCCGGAACGCGCCAGGTACTCACGCGCCGTAGTATCCATGGCCGCCTGATTGAAGCCCCTCGGATTGCGGGTAAAATCCAGGTACACGCGGTTGTTTTTGAGCCGCCGGCTGCCTTTGAGCCGCCGGCTGCCTTTGAGCCGCCGGCTGCCTTTGAGCCGACGTTCCGTGTAGATCGCGCAGTCGATAAGCGAAGAGCCCCCCGGTCCAATCCGTTCCGGGCTGAACGGCCATTGGTAGCCTTTAAGAAACACCGCGCGGGCAAGGGCGGAAACGTCCGGGAAAGAGTCAAACAGGAATTCCCGCTCGCCCCCTGGGGGATCAACGGCGATATAGCGGGGAATCACCTGCTGGTAGCTGCCGGAAAGATTCCAGCGGAACGCCGTTGAGCCGATTCCGTACTGCCACTCGGTGATATTGGCAAACACGATCCCCTCCCGCGCCAGGACGCCGGACGCGCCGAATTGACCGGGCGGATAAACCGTGTCCGCGTAAAGCCCTGCGGGGCCGCCGGTGGCGAATATGATGTTTTTGGCGAAGTAGACGGTCAGATGACGGCGGTCCTCCAGGCAAAAGACCCCAAAGGCCCGGCTGCCGCCCCGATCCGTCAGCAGTTTTATGACCCGCGCACGGTCAATAACACGGATATTCCGCCGCAGCGCCTCAGCCTCAAGCCGCCCGGTCATGTGTTTGGAGGTAAAGGGCCCGGTTGAAGACGCCCGGGGCAGCGGATCGTGGTCGGTCTGGTATCCGGCAAACTCGCCGTATTTATTGTGGGGAAATTCAACGCCGATTGCGGCCAAATGGAAAAATTCCTGGAGTGAATGGGCAGCCTCGCAGAGGGCAAGGTCCCCGTCCATGGACCCGCCCTGGAACAGGGTTTCCGCCATTGCGCGGGGTGAATCACCGGCGGCTCCCGCGCAGGCGGGCTTATAGTAGGTCTGCTTGTCCGATCCGGTGTTCCGCGAGGTCCCCCCGGTCCGGTCCTCCGTCAGCATGGCGATATTGCCCACCCCTTTGCTGTGCAGATGAACGGCGGCATTGCAGCCCGCCGCTCCCGTACCGATAATGAGCGCGTCAAACACCGCCTTGTTCAGCGTTACCGCCTGCCCCAAAAACGCCGCGCTCATCTTCCGCCCAGCTTTTTCAGTTCCTGTTTGTAGTAATCGTTATACACCGCGCAGCCGTCATTACGCTGATTCACCATGAGCTTCGTACAGCCGGAACAGAGGACGCACCAGTTCACCGGGGCCGCCGCTTTTCCTTCCCGGAGCTTGAGGGGGGTAAGGGGATCGGCGAAACTCTGCCTGCCAAAGCCGCAGAGGTCAACGTACCCTTTCCGCAGCATCTCCGCGCACATATCCGGCGCTTGGGCTTTGTAGGTGCTGTAGGCCGAACCTATCACCTGAAGCGCGAGGCCTTCATTGCGCAGGGTTTCTTTTACCGTTTTCGCGTAACGCAGATGGGACAGGGCAAGGTACTTTGAACTTTCCGTCGGGCGGGTTATCGCCCCGGTCAGCGCGGGGATTCCCGCTGAAACATTCACATAGTCCATCTCAAGCGCCGCCATCAGGCGGACTACCTCCAGCATTTCCCCAAGGTCTTCCACGATTTCATCAGGGCCGCCCGTACCGCAGCCCCCGCGTATTCCCTCGTACAGGGAGAGCCGCGATCCCAGGATAAAACCGCCGCGGCCCAGGCCGGCCCGTATCGCCGTAACCGCCTCGCGCAGCAGCCGCGTCCGGTTTGTAAAACTGCCGCCCCAGCAGTCAGGCCGGGCGTTGGCGGGCCGCAGTATCTCCGCGCCCAGATACCCGTGGCACATTTTGAAGTCAATACCGTCCGCGCCGGCTTTTGCGGCCAGCAACGCCGCGTTGACAAAATCGCCGCGTATCCGTTCCAGTTCGTCCCCGTCAAGGAGCCGGAAGCCGTCCCGCTCCGGCCCAAGCGTTACCCGCTCGGAAAACGCCCCGGACTGTCCGCCTGCGTGGGTTATCTGAAAGAGCAGGCAGGTTTGGGGATTGGCGCGTTTAACGCGGTCTGCCAGTTCTTTGAACCGGTCGAGGTTCCGCCGGTTAAGGATCATGCCGTTTACGCGGGCAAGGGACGTTTCGGAAACGGAAAGCGCCTCGACCACGATGATTCCCCAGCCGCCTTCGGCCAGGCGTTCATAGCGCTCCATGGTACGCTCAGACGGTTTTCCGCCGTCTTCGGCGTCGTTCCCTTCCATCGCCTGCGCAGTGAGGCGGTTCACGATGGTTTTGGTGTTGATCGTTAGTGGTTCGAATAATGCGGTATACATGGTTCTCCTTTGCGGGGGTTCCACTCCCCGCCCAACAAACGCGCCCGCAGGGCGTTAACCTCGTAATACGGCACGGCGTAGCGCTCGTAATGCCCCATGCTATCACAGATGCGCGAAGGCTTTAGCCTGAGCAGTGCGCGCCCAACAACCGCGCCCGCAGGGCGTTAACCTGGTAATACGGCACGGCGTAGCGCACATAATGCCCCATGCTATCACAGATGCGCGAAGGCTTTAGCCTGAGCAGTGCGCGCCGTCCCCGCCGGGGGGCCATCGAACCTTTGGTTCGCGCCCCCCGGTCCCCCCGGTTGGCTTGGCGTCTTGTTTGTTATGGGCGCGTTTTGCCCCGCGCCCCTCTACGGGGGTTCCACCCCCTACCCCGCCGGGGGGCCCAGGCCCCCCGGTCCCCCCGGTTACAGGCGTCGAATGTGAAAGCCCCCGTCAACGTCAATGTAATTACCCGTCGTGTATAACAACTGATCCCCCGCGCAAAGCGATACAGCAGCAGCCACATCCTCCGGTTTCCCCCAGCGCGGAAGAGGAAATACACCGTCCGCAATCAACCGGTCGTACTTCTCCTTTACCCCGTTGGTCATGTCCGTAAGAATAACAC
>JAITHH010000217.1 GCA_031280065.1 Treponema sp.
ATCGAGGCGTTTACGGTTTACGCGGAAACGCCGCTGGCCGGGGGCGGTTCCTGGGAAAAGGTCTATATGGGAACCACGGTAGGTTATAAGAAGATTTGCCGCTTTGCGCCGGTGGAAACCACCGCGCTCAAAATCACCATTGAGCGCAGCCGTGTTTTCCCCACCTTGCGGTTCATCGGAGTTTATTAGGCTGAGGCCGCAGCGTCCCTGCTGGGGGGCCATCGAATCTTTGGTTCGCGCTCCCCGCCCCCCTCCTTAAGTTGTTGACATTGCCCCCCTGTTCGCCCCGGCGCAAAGCGCCGGTTACCTTCTCCGGCGATTGTTACCGGTTGTTGGAGCTGCCCACAGTGATTGCGCCTGCCAGCTCACCCGTTGAAACGGCCTTTGGATAAAAACGCGGCGCGTTTTTCAGAATACCGTCTGTCGTGTAAAAAGGATCGTCCTTTGCCAGGGGCAGGTCCACACTGCGCCGCTCTATGCCGGATTTGTAAATAGCCGTGATAAGTTCGATAGTTAATCTGCCGTCTTCGCCGCCGATGAGGGGCTTGCCCCCCTGCTCTATCGCGGAAAGCACATTGTCTATCTGGCCGGTATGCCCCTCATACGCGAGGCCGCTTAAACTTTGGTAATAGTTTTCCAGTTCGTCTGCAAATTGGGTATCCTCGACCGGAAAACCGTTGGGCCTTTCCTGCGAGGCGCGTACTTTCCATGGCGCGGAAACGCGGGCTTTTTCACCTTGAAAGATGATCTGCTGTTCTTCGCCGTGGTGAATTACCGAGCTGGTTACCTGGGCAAGCGCGCCGCCGCCGTATTGCATCACGGCTACCGAAATGTCCTCAACTTCGGAGTTGTTGTGGGCGGCGTTGCTGATTACCGCGCTGACTGATTCGGGCCGCCCCATTATCCAGCCTAGCATATCGATATGATGCACGGCGTGATTGAGGGTGCAGCCGCCGCCTTCTTTGTCCCAAACGCCGCGCCACCAGAGGTGGTAATACGAGGGGCCCCGCCACCAATGGGAGTCTATCTGCGCGTGAGTGATTCTGCCGATTTTCCCCGAATCCAGCACATTCTTTACTTTAGCGATGGGGTCTTTAAAGCGGTTCTGGGCAATAACTGAAAGAACGCCGCCGCCCTGTTTCGCGGCTTCGATAATGGCGTCACATTCCGCAAGGGAAGCGGCCATGGGTTTTTCCACAATAACGTTCTTGCCCGCTTTCAGAAAATCAATAGCTATTTCAGCGTGGGTAAACGGAGGCGTGGCGATACTCACCAAGTCCACATGGGGATCGTGTAAAATCTCCTTGTGAGAAGCGTGCACTGTTGCCGCGTCCAGTTTGAATTGCTTTTTGAAATTGTCCGCCTTTTCGACGACAATATCCACGAGGCGGGTAATCCCGCACCGGTCCGGGAATTGTAAATACCCGCTGATGTGCGCGGGGGCAATGCCTCCGCAGCCGATAATTGCTACAGAAATCATAATAATATCACCTTGTCTGGTTTAAGAATGTTTGTCAAGCGGGGATGGTATGTCCCGCGATAAAGACCTAAGGCAACGCTGATTAAAGCGAACCGAACCACGGAAGACACGGAAGGGACGCAGAAAGGAAGTCATTTTCCGTGCGGTTTCCGCGTTTTCTGCGGTAAAAAGAACAGTTGCCAGGGGAACCGCAGATTACACGGATAAAAAGGATGGCACAGATGAGTAGAAACAACATCAGTGTCGAACCAAAGGTTCGCAATCTGTGTCGAACCGAAGGTTCGCAATCCGTGTCATCTGCGGTAAAAAATATGATTCGTTGATATTGCACGGGAGTCTCTTTAATCAGCGGTTCCCTAAGGCAGCGCTGATTAAATCAAACCGAACCACGGAAGACACGGAAAGGGAATCCTTTTCCGTGCGGTTTCCGCGGTTTCCGTGGTTTTATCCGTACAATCCGTTTCCCCAGCCCTCAAACCGCTATACAAACCCGCTCAAACCGCCGATGATAACCTTGTTATGGAAGAATTACAGCAGAAGGTTCTGGAAAGCACCGAGTTTATCCAGAACAGGACGGCGTTGAAGCCGGAAATCGGCCTGGTACTGGGTTCCGGGCTTGGCGGACTGGGAGAACGGCTGCGGGATACCTGCTCGATTCCCTATGGGGAAATTCCCCACTTTGCCCGGAGTACCGCGCCGGGTCATGCGGGGCGGCTTCTCGTTGGGCATCTGGGCGACAGGGCTGTGCTTTGTATGCAGGGGCGCTTTCACTACTATGAGGGCATTCCTATGGCGGAATTGGTCTATCCGGTGCGAGTGATGAGCAGGCTGGGAATACGGACGCTGGTACTCACCAACGCGGCGGGGGGCATGAACAAGGACTGGAAGCCGGGAGACCTCATGCTGATTACCGATCACATCAATTACATGGGCGCTAACCCGCTGAGGGGTCCTAACGCGGAGGGTTTTGGCCCCCGCTTCCCGGACATGACCACAGCCTACACGCCGGGTTTACTAGACCTGGCCCGGAGGACTGCGGCGGACTTGGGAATTCAACTGCGGGAAGGGGTGTATCTGGGCTACATGGGGCCGAGTTTCGAGACGCCGGCGGAGATTAGGCTGTTTCAATCGTGGGGGGCGGGGGCCTGCGGCATGTCTACTGTGCCGGAGGTGATAGCGGCCCGTCATTGCGGGATGGATGTTCTGGCGATTTCCTGTATAACTAATTTGGCGGCGGGTATTTTGAACAAACCTATATCATCTGACGAGGTGAATGAAACCGCCGGCCTGGCTGGAGAGCGGTTTTCGCGGCTGCTCATGGAGATTATAGCGCGAATATGCCCCCGTTAAAAAAACAGCGCTGATTTATTCACGGGGAATAAATCAGCGCTGACCGGGAGCGGGATTTTACAGCATCATCTCGTCAGAAGGCGGTGTCTGATAAATGATCCTTCCCGACGCGACATCAAGCAGCCGGACTTGCAGCATCCGGGCGCTGCTTGTACCGGATACCGCGACCAAAATAAAAACCTGCACGCCAGCCTGCCGCCCAAAACCGGCGATTGTTGAATCATCAAAATCTTCCCAGTTGGTACTTTGCAGATTACGCTCCGCCTCAAGCATACGCTGACTGCCGCGGTCCACGAGGCTCATCCCGTCTTCCCGCAATGTGTACGCAATCGTATCAACCGCCCGGTCCGCAAGGCTGCGGCCAGCAGATTTCGCCACATTCTGTACTGCCACAGCCGGCTGTCCCGGCAGATTGTCCTTGATAAGCGGAATCACCGTCTCCATCACCTTGTCGAACTGACTGCGGGTATCACTGTATGTCCCCGACAGCGCGGCTTGATCGGCGATAGTCTTGCTGATTTGCGCAAGGCGTTCCCCGGCTTTGGGACTGCCGGTTTCGTCGTACAGCCGCTGGGCAATGCTGCGGGCCTCATTAATATCCCCCTTGGCCTCGTACAGCAGGGTCATGTTGTACCCGGCTTCAAAACTGCCGGTATCGGCAAAAACCGCAGTATAAATGTCCAGCGCACGGTTGTAGCTTCCATCTTTAGCAAACGCCGCGGCATCTTTCATGCGCTTTACCGTATCTTTACTCTCCCGCTTGCCCGGTTTCATCAACGCGACATTTTTTGTTTCTGTCCACGGCGCAACATCCCGTTCCATGCCCTGGAGCATGTAGTTCGTAACGAGATAATGCACAAGCTCATCGGCGGATGGAAGTTCCGCCCGGCTGGGCTGTTCATTTTCCAATGAATCATTTTTGGAAACGACCCCAACCAGACTCCCGTCACGGGAACGCATAAAGTTGTAGTTGAAATTAAGTTCCGCTCTCCGTTTGTAATACGTTTTGATTACTTCTTTTTTGGTTTCATAATCAGTTTCCTGAACCTGGCGCTGTGAATCTTGGATGTTGAGGGAAATAATCTGACCAATGAAAATAGCGTCCACATGGTTTTCAACGCTTTCACCAGCTTTTTGCAGGCGTTCAACTTCGCGGTAATCAACCACCGTAAAATGGCCGGTATTCATAATCCTCCGGGTTACCTCGCTGGTAATAAGCGCCGCTGTTTTCTTTTGAGTATCCGAATAATCGGAAACCGTAAAAGGCTGAATCGCAATACGCCTGATACCAGCCGTATCCATTGCGGGCACATGGGACACCTTCATCTGAACCGTTGTAGCGCATCCGGCTAACAGCCACGCGGCGCACACAAGCGCCCCTCCGCTCACTCTCTTCTTCACTCTTTTCCTCCTGCGTTTTTCTCCCGCCGCCTGTTCCTCAGACGATGGGAGATAAGTATTTGTGTTCCTCACTAGGAACTTAAAATAATCTACGAATTACCTATAAGATCGTCAAGAAAATATTTTTAAAAACAACTGCGGAAAACGGGGGAAAATGCTATGGATTCGCAATACGGTACATGAGAGCAATTTGATAGCATATTGGCGGCGGGGGTTCCACCCCCGCAACGCCCCCGCCGGGGGGCCATCGAACCTCTGGTTCGCGCCCACCGGTCCCCCGCTTAACAGGCTGCGCGGCCCCCCTTATATCACTCCCCTGCCCGGGCCAGCGCGTCTTCCAGCGTATCTTTCAGATTCTCCGGGCCCAGCTCATCGATAAAACCCGCCTTCTCCAGCGCCTTGCGGGGCTGCGCCCGCGCCTCGCTCAACACCAGGCGGATCTTGCCCCGGCGGCACTGGGCAAGAAAGGACTCCAAGGCCGTGATTCCCGTGGAATCAATCGCCGGCACGTCCCTCATGCGGAGTACGAAGGCATGAGGCCGCTTGGCCACACCCCGGAGCGTGTGCTGGAGCGTATCAGCCACCCCAAAGAAGAAAGGCCCGGTGATCTCGTAGACCTCGATGTCCTTGGCGTGTTCAGGCGCGGATGCTCCCGGCTTCCGGCTCCCGTACACAAGCTCCGCCCCCAGCCCTGCCGCGCCCGGCTTGATGTCCGCCACCTCGATCATCCGCCGCAGGAACAGAAACGCCGCCAGAACCACCCCCGCCTCCACCGCGAACGTCAGGTCCACCAGCACAGTCAGGACAAAAGCGGTGAGCAGCACCAAAGCGTCGCTTTTGGGCGCCCGCGTCAAGATGCGGAAGAAGCGGCCCAGATTGCTCATATCCCAACTGACCGCGATGAGTACCGCCGAAAGACTGGCCAGCGGGATGGCCGAGGCCAGCGGCGACAGGAAGAGGATAAAGAGCGTCAGCACCAGCACATGAATTATCCCCGCAACCGGGCTGGCCGCGCCTGATTTGATGTTCGTGGCGGTCCGGGCGATTGCGCCGGTCGCGGGAATCCCCCCAAAGAAAGCCGCGGCGATATTCCCCACCCCCTGGGCCGCCAGTTCCATGTTGGCGTTGTGCCGGTCCCCGGTCATGCCGTCTGCCACCACCGCCGAGAGCAGAGATTCAATCGCCGCCAGCAGGGCGATGGCGAAGCTGTCCCGCAGGAGTGCCCGGACGCTCTGCCAGTTCAGCGCGGGCAGGACCGGCGCGGGCAGGGACTGGGGGATGCCGCCGAAACGGCTCCCGATGGTCTCCACCGGCAGCGAGAAGGCCGCGCAGATTGCCGTCGCCGCGACGACCCCGGCCACCGCCGAGGGGAACCGGGGCGCGAAACGCCGGATCAGAACGATTACCGCCAGGGAGCCAAGGCCGATGCTCAGGGTAATTGGGTCCACGGTAGACAGGGCATGGAAGTAAGACTCCCACGTCTCCAGGAATTCCGGGGAGGAAGCGTCCATGCGGAGGCCGAAGAAGTCCTTGACCTGCTGGGAGAAGATCAGCAGGGCGATGCCGGTGGTGAATCCCGTGGTAACCGGGTAGGGAATGAACTTGATAAAGCGCCCTATGCCGGTCAGCCCCATGAGAATCAGCATGATCCCCGCCATGAGGGTGGCCGTTACCAGGCCCGCTATGCCGTGCCGGGCGATGATCCCGAAGATGATCACCACAAACGCGCCGGTGGGCCCCCCGATCTGGAACTTACTGCCCCCCAGGAGGCTTATAAAGAAACCCGCCAGGATCGCCGTATACAGGCCCTGGGCGGGACTCCCCCCGGCGGAGATGCTGAAGGCCATGGACAGGGGCAGGGCCACCACCCCCACGGTCAGCCCCGCAGCCAGGTCCTTGCGGAAGGCGGTCCAGCTATAGCCGCTTCCCTCGCCTTTCCCGAAGAGTTCGAAGGTTCGCGGGATAAAGTCCCGCAGGTTTACCAGCTTTGCGAAATCAAACCGCGCCATATCATTCCTTTTGCGGGGGTTCAGCCCCCGGCCCCTGTTAATCTTCTATTCTTTTGTGAATGCCGCTTAAACGCCGCTGTATGGCGCGGGCGGTCTCCTCGGCAGCCTGCCCTTCCTCAACCATCCGGTACAGCTCTTCCTGAAAGACCGCCTCGATCTCCCCAAGGCCCTTGACACCGGCCAATTCTTCCTGCGCCTCGCCTGCCTCGTAAATATCGTAGACCTTGGCATAGAGCGGGTCCCCGCTGATGTACGACTCTGCGGTCCTGCTTCCGGGAACCGCATGGGCCGCCGCGCCGATGCGGGAGCGGCGCTCCGCCAGGAACATGAGGAACGCCCAGGCTTCGTTTTTGTATCTGCTCTGCCGGCTGATCCCCCCGTACCAGCACTGGAGCCCGAAAACCGGCTTGCCAATGTACGAAGCCGGGCCCGGCGCCGCGGTAACGCCGAAGGAAACGCCCCGCTCCCGGATAAGGGGAATGTCCGAAGCCGGTCCAAGCATCATCGCCGCCCGCCCGCTGATGAATTCCTCCCGCTTATCCTCCGCCGTCTTGGTAAACGAGCCCGGCGCGGCCAGGTTTTCCCGGTAAAGTCCTTCCACAAAGCTGAACATGGCGAGTCCCTCCGGCGTGTCGCAGCGGATCAGCCCGTCCTGAAAGAACGAAGCCCCCGCAGCCCAGAGCCAGGGGAAGAAGTCCCGGAACACGCCCTGGGAGCTTTCCGGGCCGAGCGCCAGCGTAAGTCCGTACCGGCCCTGCGCGGGATCGCGTACCGCACGGGCGGCGCGGAGCAATTCTTCCTGGTTCTTGGGAGGCCGGTCAAACCCGGCGGCCTGGAGCAGATCGATGCGGTAGAAGAGCGCGTCCATGGAGGCGGTCAGGGGAAGGGCCCAGAACCGGGCCTGGGGAAAAGGGCGCGGAACCATACCGGGGAGCAGCGAGGCGTAATCCTCCGGCAGATCGGCGTGATACCTGTCCAGCGGCTCCAGAACTCCCCGCCCGGTCAGATCGGAAAGCCACAGGGGATCCAGTCCCAGAATGTCAGGCAG
>JAITHH010000263.1 GCA_031280065.1 Treponema sp.
CTGGTAAAACAAGTGCCGGACACCCAAAATATCACCGCCGACGCCATGAAAGAGGACGGCACCGTCAACCGGGCCGCCCTGCCGGCGGTCTTTAACCCCGATGATCTATACGCCCTGGAAGCGGCCCTGCGTATCAAAGACGCCCGCGAAGGAACGCGGGTGAGCGTCATCACCATGGGGCCGCCCGCGGCGGCGGCGGTGCTCAAGGAGTGCCTGTACCGGGGCGCGGACTTCTGCGCCCTCGTATCTGACCGGGGCTTCGCCGGGGCCGACACCCTGGCCACGTCCTACGCGCTCAAGTGCGCCATCGCCAAAACCGGCGCGTATGACCTGGTCCTCTGCGGACGCCAGGCCATTGACGGGGACACCGCCCAGGTGGGCCCCCAGACAGCGGAGAAACTCGGCTTGAACCAGATCACCTGCGTCTCCCAAATCGAAGAAATCGATGCGGATACGGGAACACTCACCGCCCGCCGTTCCATCGAGGGCGGCTGGGAACGGGTCAAGGCTGAATTCCCCCTGCTGTTGACCTTTACCGCCGAGGGAGAACCCCCCAGGCCCCCGTCGGCGATCAAGACCATGACCTACAAGCGCCTTGAGCCCTCCCCTGACGCTTCAACGGGAAGCCCGCTGGCCCTCTGGGACATCAAGGCTATCCAGGCGGACCCGGCCCAGTGCGGCCTCGCCGGTTCTCCCACCAAAGTCAAAACCATCAGTTCGGTGGTGCTGACCGCCGCGGATATCCGGTACATCGATCCCGGCGAGGCGGGGATCGCCGAATTGATCCACGGCCTTATCGCCGATCACACCCTGGGATGAGGAGTAACGCATGAGCGCTGAAAACAGTGTAATGGTATATATCCAGCAAAACGGCGGAAAGGCCGCGGAAGTGAGCCTGGAGCTGGTCTCCAAGGCACGGGAACTGGCGGACAGCCTGGGCGCGGAGGTGAGCGCCGCCCTCTTTGGGCAGGACGCGGCCGGGGAAGCGCCCCGTCTGGCAAGCCTTGGCGCGGACCGGGTTTACCTCGCGGAGGAGCCTCGGCTGCGGTACTACACCCCCGTCCCCTATAGTAAGCTGATGATCCAGACGATCTCCCGGTACAAGCCCCAGATCGTGCTCTACGGCGCCACCACCGAGGGCCGCGACCTGGCCCCACGGGTAGCCTCAAACCTCAAGGTGGGGCTCACCGCGGACTGTACGGACCTCAAGATCGGGGATCACACCCAGCAGGACAAGGAATACAAGAACATTCTCTACCAGATACGGCCCGCGTTTGGGGGCAACATCATCGCCGCCATCGTAAGCCCGGAGAAGAAACCCCAGATGGCCACGGTCCGGGAGGGGGTGATGCGCATGGCCGCGCCTGATCTGACGCGGAAGGCCGAAATCATCCGCCTGCCCGTCTCCCTGGGGCCCGAAGACTTTCCCTCGGAGATTCTCAGCCGGGTCTTGGAAGCAAAAACCGTGAATCTCAAGGGCGCGGGAATCATCGTGTCAGGCGGGATGGGCGTCGGTTCCAAGGAGAACTTCGGCCTTATCCGGGAACTCGCGGAGACCCTGGGCGGCGAGGCCGGGGCTTCCCGGGCCGCAGTGGACGCGGGCTTCATCGGCAAGGAACACCAGGTGGGCCAGACCGGGACGACCGTACGGCCAAAACTCTACATCGCCTGCGGCATCTCCGGGGCCATCCAGCACCGGGCCGGCATGGACAGCGCGGCCCGGATCATCGCCATCAACACCGACCCGGAAGCGCCGATCTTCAGTATCGCCCACTACGGCATTGTTGGGGACCTCCAGGAGGTAATTCCCCGGATGATCAAGGCGTACAAGGCCAGGGTTTAGGAGGACTATTATATGGAAAACTTTTTAACCGATAACGAGGATATTCTCTTTCACCTGGAGCGTCTTGACCTGGACCGGATCATCCGCCTGCGGGAAGAGGATTTTGCCCAGGCGGGGAGCTGCCCCTACGCGCCCAAGGACGAGGAGGACGCCCGTGACTCGTACCGCCGAATTCTCTCCATCATCGGGGAGATCGCCGGGGAATACATGGCCCCTGCGGCCCCCCAGGTTGACGAGGCGGGCCCTACCCTGGCGGACAATCAGGTAACGCTTAACCCGGCGACCCAGAAGACCCTGGATATGTTCGCCCAGGCGGACCTCATGGGTTTCTGTGTGCCCCGGCAGTACGGGGGGCTTAATATGCCCTGCACGATCCTCAGCATGGCTGCGGAGATCGCGGCCCGGGCGGACGCTTCGTTCCTCAACTTCGGCCTCCAGCAGGACATTGCCGGGGCCCTCGCCAAGTTCGGCTCCGAGGAGCAGAAACGGGCCTGCCTCCCCAAACTCTGCTCCGGCGAGTGGGGCGCTTCGATGATCCTCACCGAGCCCGACGCGGGGAGCGATCTCCAGGGGGTGAACCTCAAAGCCGCCCAGGACGCGGACGGGGTTTGGCGGCTCAACGGGGTGAAGCGCTTCATCACCAACGGCTGCGGAACCATCGGCCTGGTGCTGGCCCGCAGCGAGGAACAGGGCAAGGGCGCGCGGGGGCTCTCCTTCTTCCTCTACAAGCGGGATGAAAGCATGATCATCCGCCGGCTGGAGCACAAGCTGGGGATTCACGGCTCCCCGACCTGCGAGCTGCAATTCAACCGCGCCCCCGCGGAGCTGGTGGGGGAACGGCAGCGGGGCCTGACCAAGTACACGCTCTGGATGATGAACAGCGCCCGGCTGGGGGTGGCGGCCCAGGCGGTGGGCATTGCCGAGGCCGCCTACCGCGAGGCGGATCAGTACGCGGCCAAGCGGATTCAGTTCGGCGCGCCCGTGCGGGCCCTGCCTCCGGTCTTCGAGATGCTTACGGAGATGAAGGCCGCAGTGGAGGCGGGCCGGGC
>JAITHH010000278.1 GCA_031280065.1 Treponema sp.
GTGGGTCCTTACACCTCGCAAAACGAGGCGGACTACTGGCTGGCCCTTATCAAGTCCATCGACGGCTTTGAAGGAAGCCAAGTGTGGCGGAGCCCAACCCAAGTAAGCAGAAACTAGCAACGCCAAGCCTCTGGGGTCGAGTTCGACCCCAATTTTTTTCGTTCGGCTATCCGTGTCCAGTGTAGTAATATTCCACCTTAGGGCGTGTTCACATACGGGAGGGGGTTCCCCCCCCCCCCCACATCCCCGCCGAGTAACCGCACCCGCCAGGGCGTTGAGTTTAGAGTCTGCGGCATGGCGTAGCGCTCGCAATCCCCCATATTAGCACAGATGCGCGAAGGCTTTAGCCTGAGCAGTGCACGGCAGACACCCGCGCCCGCCAGGGCGTTGAGCACTTATTGCGGCCCGCCGTAGCGCACGTAATGCCCCATGCTATCACACCTGCGCGAAGGTTTTAGCCTGAGCAGTGCGCGGCCCGGGGGCCATCGAACCGCAGGTTCGCGCCCCCCGGTTAAAAGGTATTCCGCAAAACGTCTGAGTGCAGGACCAGCGCGATCCGGCCTTCCCGCAGAAGCCGGCGGTTTTCAGCCGAGGAGAGAATCAGCAGGGCGTCCTCCCGGTCGATGATCGGGTCGGTGGGCAGCGCCCCAAAGACGCCCCGCGCCAGAATCCGCAGGGGCTTGGCGCCTACCCGCCCCAGGAGTTCCGGGCTCAGGCCGCTGGGACTGTTTTGAAAGACGCTTTCCTGAGACACATACTGGACGAGCATATTCCGTTCCTGCGCGGCGGGGTCCAGCGTGTTCCGCTCATAGATGAGGTTCATCTCCGTGTCCCACACCTTGGGAAAAAGGCAGGGCTGTACGAAGGCCCCGGAGCGTTTGCCGTGAATGGGAAGTTCCCCGTCGGCGATGATAATGATCCCCGTATAATCCGCGGCGGGAACGGGCTGCAAGGGCTGCCGAAGTTCCGCCGCCTGGCTGTGCCGGATCAGCAGAGAACTGATAGACGTAATGTCGATGCGGTAGGCCGCCGAAAGCAGGCTGAAATCACCGGAGAAGGCAGGCGGCGTTTTGTGCGCGCCCCGCGCCAGGGCCCCCACATTCCCCAGGGGGAACTTCCCTTCGCGCACCATATCTTCTACGGTACTCGACGAATCCACCGGGATAGCCAATAGGTGCGGGCTGAGGAGGCCGGGGAATTCATGGCTGAGTATCTCTTCCGCCTGGACTCTGCCCGTTGGGAGCTGCACCCCCGCTGAAGCCAAGTCCAGGGCCATGACCGCGCTGATTTCCATGCGTTCCCATTCCAGGGAACCGTTTACCGTGATCCGGGGCTCCCCCGCCGCCTGTACCGCCGCCAGCACGAGAACCAAGCCCAGAACGCCTGCGTGTTTCATCTTCACTCCTTTAGTATCGGCGTTTTCAGGCGTCTCCCCACACTGAGCGTGTCGTTTAATTCCATGCCGTTCGCCGCGGCCAAGGACAGGGGGTCAACCTGATAGGCAAGGGCGATAGACCAGAGCGTCTCCCCCTTTTTGACGGTGTGGGTTCCCTCGAACACGCCGGCGTTCCCTCCCTGCCGGGGACTGGCGGGGGGCTGGCGGGCGTCGGTCAGGGCTGGAATCTTGAGCCGCGCCCCCAGCTTGAGGGAGCGGGCCTGTACGCCGGGATTGGCCGCGGCGATCTGATCCACCGAAACCCCGTAATGCCGGGCGAGGAACGAAAGCGTGTCCCCGTATTGGATCGTGTGAAAGTAGAAGCGGATCAGGGCCAGGTCCTCGCGGGCCAGGGTTTCCCGCACGGCCTGTTCATGGGCGGCGCGGACCTTGAGGTAATAGGGCGCGTCCGGGGGAGTTATGTTGTAGTGCAGCTCGCGGTTCATGCTTTTCAGTTCCGCCCTATCCAGCCCCGATTCCGCGGCGAGGAGTTCCAGGTCTACGGAGCGTTCCACCGGGACGCGCACCCAGGCGGGGTCTTCGGGCCAGTTTAGGTCGAGGCCGAAGCGCCGGGGGTTGGAGAGGATATAGGCCACCGCAAGGAGCTTGGGCACGTACTGGATGCTTTCAGATTTCAGCAGCCGCTTTTCCGAGAGCAGCCAGTAATCGCGGATTCCCGATTGGGAGATGATCCGGCTGACGGCGCCCATGCCCGCGTTGTAGGCGGCCAGGGCCAGGGGCCAATCCCCCAGCATCCGGTAGTTTTCCTCCAGTTTGCGCAGCGCCCCCTGGGTGGACTTCCAGAAATCCATGCGCTCGTCCATCCATTCGGTAACGCGCATATCGAAGGGCCCGATGCTGTTCCGCATGAACTGCCACAGGCCCACCGCGCCTGAGCCGCTGCGGGCGGCGGCGAGGAAGCCTGACTCGATCACGGGCAGGTAGATGAGTTCCGGCGGCAGGCCGCGTTCCTCGATTTCCTGGCGGATAAAGGCCATGTAGGGAGCGCCCCGCCGCATGACCGCCGCGAGCCATTCGAGGCCGCCGGGGGTGGAATACCGGCTGATGTAGCGCTGGGTGAGTTCCTGTTCGAGTCCTGGTATGACGGGGAGGTGGAGGGGGGTTGTGTGCCGGGGGGCGAAGCGGGCGGATGGAGTTTCGGGGATCCAGCGGAGGGGGCGTTCGATGGCGGTGAAATCGGGAGCCAGGGGTTCGGCTCCGAGGCTGGCGGCGCAGAGCAGGATCAGCGCCCCCCGGATGGCTTGGTTACGCGCCCATAGCAAACAATGCGCCTGGCAACCGGGGGGTTTGGGGGGCCATCGAACCGTAGGTTCGCGCCCCCCGCAATCTTTTTTCTTATGCGCTCTCAAAATTTCTCTCCATAGT
>JAITHH010000333.1 GCA_031280065.1 Treponema sp.
ATAAAATATTGGTTAAAAAGATCAATGGCATCAATGTTCCTGTATGGGTTCTGCTGCTGATCCTGTTAGCCGTTGTTATCGTAATACTCCTGCTTATAAGCCGGGCCGGTAAAAATAAGAAGCGGAAAAGGGTTGTCAGATACCGGCTGGTCAGGCAGCCGCATTAGACGCGGAAGATTGACCTGTCCCCGGCAGGTACCGCTGTTGTCTGGGCTTGCTTTGGAAAACATCAACCCAGAGCTGACAGCCTATTGGCTGCAGATATTATCGGCTTCGTTGTCAAGCCGCTGTTTGTCTATTTCGTCAATGACCTGTTTTTTCAACAGCGCCGAATTCAACACTTTCAGGTATTGCGCCAGGCCATGCAAATGATTCGAAAAGAGTTTGTGGAATTTTTTATCGGTATTCTTATTGTTAATAAAAGCCACCAGCATGGCGCCGATAATACCGCACACCGGAGCGGCAAGAATCTTGATTACTTCCATAAATTCACTATAAAACCGCTTCATGGGTGTATCAAGGGGGCTTAGAGGGGCAGTTCCCTTGCCATACACCGCCGGGCTGGTCAACATAAAAAGCAGAAAAGGGCCGCCAGATACCGGCTGGTCAGGCAATCGCATTAGACGCGGAAGATTGACCTTCACCCTGGTTATCTGCTATATTCCAGTAGAGGTAATAAAACTCCGTGGCTGTACCTAGTATCCCCGAAACACCCCGCGCTAAAATTATTCCCGTTGCCATCGAAGATGAGGTAAAAACCGCCTATCTCAACTACGCCATGTCGGTCATCGTGGCCCGGGCCCTGCCCGACGTACGGGACGGACTCAAACCCGTACACCGGCGGCTCCTCTACTCCATGGACGAGTTAGGACTCCGGCCCGGGTCCGCCACCAAGAAGTGCGCCCGCATCACCGGGGACTGCATGGGTAAGTACCACCCCCACGGGGATATGTCCCTCTACGACGCCCTCGTGCGGATGGCCCAGGACTTCTCCCTGCGCTACCCCCTGGTGCAGGGACAGGGCAACTTCGGCTCCCTGGACGGAGACCCCCCCGCGGCCATGCGCTACACCGAAGCCAAACTCTCCCGCTTCGGGGACGAAATGCTCCAGGACCTCCGCAAGGAGACCGTGGATTTCGGGCCGAACTACGACGAATCTGACGAAGAACCCCTGGTGCTGCCCTCGGTCGTGCCCAACCTCCTGGTGAATGGCTCCAGCGGCATCGCCGTGGGCATGGCCACTAACATGGCCCCCCACAACCTGGGGGAAGTCTGCGAGGCGATCTGCGCCTACATCGACAACCCGGACATCAGCATCGAGGAACTGATGCACTACGTCCAGGGCCCCGACTTCCCCACCGGCGGAATCATCTTTGGCCGCAAAGGTATCCGCGATGCCTACAAAACCGGGCGGGGAAAGATTCTTGTCCGGGGCCGCTTCGCCGTGGAGACCGCTAAGAACGGCAAAGAACTCATCGTCTTTACCGAGATACCCTACAGCGTGAATAAGGGCCTGCTGCTGGAGCGGATCGGCGCATTGGTCCGGGAAAAGGCCATCGACGGTATCGCCAGCTCCAACGACGAATCCGACCGGGACGGAATCCGCATCGTCATCGAGCTCAAGAAAGGGGCGATCCTTAAAGTAGTGCTGAACCAGTTGTTCTCCGCCACCCAGCTCCAGTCGTCCTTCGGCATCATCAACCTGGCCCTGGTCAACGGCAGGCCCCAGTGCCTCAACCTCAAAGAACTGGTCCGCTACTTTGTGGAACACCGGGTTGAAGTCGTAACCCGCCGGACCCGCTTTGACCTCCGCAAGGCCGAGGAACGGGCCCATATCTTAGAGGGCTTGGTAATCGCCCTGGACCATATTGACGAAGTGATTGCGATTATCCGCGGTTCACGGGATGTGGACATTGCCAAAGCCGGTCTACAGGAGCGCTTCGGCCTGTCAGAAGCCCAGTCCCAGGCCATCGTGGACATGCAGCTCCGCCGGCTCACGGGCCTGGAAATCGAGAAACTGGAGAAAGAACTGGCGGAACTCAAGGTCCAGATCGCCTACTTCAAATCCCTTTTAGCGGATGAAACCAAGCTGCGGGGGGTGATCAAGGACGAAACCCGGAATGCCGCCGAGCGCTTCGGCGACAAGCGGCGCACGGAGATCGTGGCCGGGGAAGTGGAGAGCATCAACATCGAGGACCTCATCAAAAAGGAAGAGATGATGATCATCATCTCCAATCTGGGCTACGTGAAGCGGGTCCCTGTGTCCAGCTACCGCAACCAGGGCCGGGGCGGCAAGGGAATGCAGAGCGCCAAGCTCGCCGAAGACGACTTCATCGAGCAGATATTCGTGGCCTCCACCCATGAGTACATCATGTTCATCACCAGCGAGGGCAAAGCCTACTGGATGAAGGTACACGAACTGCCCGAAGGTTCCCGGACCAGCAAGGGTGCCCATATCAAGAGCCTCCTTACCGTAAGCCCCAACGAGGACATCACCACCGTCGTGGCCCTCAAGGAATTCACGGACAGCCAGTACCTGTTCATGGGCACAGCGCGGGGGGTGGTAAAGAAGGTGCAGGTGAGCGAGTTCGCCAACGCCAAGACGCGGGGAGTCATCGCCATCAACCTGGACGAGGGGGACAAGCTGGTGAGCGCCCTCTTGACCGGCGGCAGCGATGAGGTGGTCCTCATCTCCCGCAAAGGCCAGGCCCTCCGCACCGG
>JAITHH010000317.1 GCA_031280065.1 Treponema sp.
GCCGAAACTCCGGGGCCATTCGGTTTACCGAATGGCCCGGTCTGCGCCGCGCTCAAAAAACGGGGCGGTTTTAACGGCAATTATCAGGACTTGGTCGAGCACGTGCGCCAGTTCTTTGACGAGGCCGGCCAAAAGTCTGCGGCTTTGGGCAGGGCACAAGATCAAGAGCGCCGGGGAATACGCGGACTGCGGGGTGTACTTTGTGAGCGCCGCCGCGCCCAGCCAGCGGGTGCAGGTTACCGGGCATCTCGCGGACAACACGCCGGGGCGGATTGTGGAGATGATTCCCGCACTGGCGGCGGGGCAGCGGCATGTAGAGGCGGTAACGCAGTTTGCCTCCAGGGGGACAGCGGCCAAGGAACCGCGCACAGCCCGCCTTGCGGCGGCGCTCACGGTTTAGCCCTGGAACCGGGAATGGTTCCGGGCCGCTATTAACGGGCCAATATGCCGGATACGTCCGGCGTTGGGGCCGCTTTGTATGAAGCGGCTGAATATACAGGCGCTGCGCGTAAAACACACGCGGCAAGGACTTTGCTGCCAAAGTAAAGGAGAAAACGATGGCAAACAGGAAAGTGATTGGAGGAATGGCGATGGCGCTGTCATTCATCATGATGATGGTTCTGGCGGGCTGCCCCACGGAGGATAACCCCAGCGGAACGGAAACCCAGTTACCGGCCTCGAAGGGAGCAAACGCTTTAAGCGGGAAAACCTATTTTGAATATGAGGAAAAAATAGAGTTTTCCGTAACAGCCGAAGGCGCGGCAAGCGGGACCTATACGAGGAGAGCGGTCCCATACCAAAGGAACGGTGATTATTCTGAGCCTGTACTTGCGGACGGCAAGTATACGTGGGTTGACATCGAAACCGGCGCTTACTCATGGGATGCGGATGCGAAAAAGGTAACGCTCGCCCCTGAAAAGGCCGCTCCCCGGAATCAAGACGGCTATGACCAACCGCAAACCAAGGCTCAATACCGGGATTCCATGCAAACAATGCTGAACCAATTAAAACAGCAGGAGGAGATGGGTGATGAGGAATTTAACGCCGCGCTTCAGGAAATGGGTTACTCCAGCGTCGCGGCATACCTTGATTATGCAGTGGCGGAAAGGTTTAAAAACGTAACAAACAATTACGCTTTTAGCACGGATGAGAAAGCCCTGTTCCTGGACGAGGTATTACCGGCCAATAAAGGGAACGACGACCTGGCCGGACAAACATATAACGGCACAACTTGGAACGATGACGATGAAGCGGTAAAAGATGAACGCGAAAAATATGTGTTTGCGGCTGAGGGCAGCAGTTGTACCTATACCTACGACGGAGGCTCTCCACAAACATACAACTATGCCTATGACAGCGCCGCAAAAAAGGTTTACCTGAAAGTCCCGGTTACAGACCGCGACAGCTCTTATACAGGGGGTGGCTCCTATGGTGCAGAGTATTATGACAGCCCAGAAGACGCTAAGGCCGCGCAGGTAAATAACCAGTATAACCGTGTTGAGGTATACACATACAACACAACGGAAAAGACGCTGCGTTAAAAAAAAGCCCCGCCCGCTTCCATGCGGGCGGTTCACCCAGGGGGGCTTACAGCCCCCATCCCCCCTTCATAGCAGACCGTGCGGTTCACCTAGACACATAGGGAAAAGTATACTAGATTGCTCTTAATAGCCGGGGAGGATCGGAAGGAGATTGAATAACCAGGAACTGCTGCGTTTGGAGGGAATTACAAAACGCTTCGGCAATGTCGAAGTGCTGCGGGGCCTCGATCTTTCCATAAACGCGGGGGAATTCATCACCCTTCTGGGCTCATCGGGCTGCGGGAAAACCACGACCATGCGCATCATCGCCGGGCTGGAGAGCGCCGACTCGGGACGGGTATTCCTGGCCGGGGAGGACGTCAGCGCCCTGCCCCCCAACAAGCGGGACCTCCACATGGTCTTCCAGAACTACGCCCTCTTCCCCCACATGAGCGGTGAACAAAACATCGGTTATAGCCTGAAGCTGCGGGGACGCGCCCGCGCTGAGATCAGGGCGGCGGTGGACGACGCGCTGGCCCTGGTGCGGCTCTCCGGCTATGGGGGCAGGCGGCCTTCGGAGCTTTCCGGGGGACAGCGCCAGCGGGTGGCCGTTGCGCGGGCCCTGGTGGATCGCCCCCGCGTCCTGCTCCTGGATGAACCCCTGGGGGCCCTGGACTTGCAGCTCCGCCGGGAAATGCAGATCGAACTCAAACGCCTGCAAAAGCAGCTCGGCATCACCTTCATCTATATTACTCACGATCAGGAAGAGGCCCTCACCATGTCGGACCGCATCGTTGTTATGCGGGAGGGCCGCTTTGAGCAGATCGGCCCGGCCTCGGACATTTACGACCGGCCCAAGACCGCATTCGTAGCCCGATTTGTGGGCGGCGCGAACATTCTTTCGGGAACCGTTATGGCGGCAGGCGGGAGCGCGGGTGAAATCCGCTTCCGGCATCCCGCGGGCTGCGGCAGCGCGGCCCTGCCTGTAGGCCCCGCGCCCGAACCCGGAACGCCGGTAACCGCGGCAATACGGAGCGAGCACATCGAACTCGTCCCCATACCGGCGGGGGAGTCCCCTGCGGACGGACTGGCCGCCCAAGTAACGGACAAGCTATTCGCCGGGGGCCAGCTCCGGATCACCGCCGTCCTGCGGGGAGGCGGGGAAATCACCGCCAGCCGCCACGGCATCGATTCACCCTTGTGCGCCGGGGATGCGGTGGAAGTCCGCTGGGCTCCCGCTCACGCGGCGCTGGTGGCAGAATGAGCGGCGCGGACAGGGCCCCCTTGCGGCGGTGCCGTGAACGGCGCATCCGGGGCGCGGCGCTGGCGGCGGCCCCGCTCTATATCTTTACCCTGATTTTTGTGTTCGCCCCCCTGCTCTATATGCCCGCCTTGAGTTTCATGCGGCGGGAGGGCTCCTGGGGCGTGGCGGCGGTCTTTACCCTGCGGAATTACGCCCGTATCGCCGATCCGGTGTACCTGGCCACCTTTGTCCAGTCGATCAAGTTGGCCCTGCTCAGTACGGTGCTCACGATCCTCGCGGGCTACCCCTTCGGCTACTTCATGGCCCGCCTGAGCCCCGCATGGCGTTCCCGCGTCATGTTGCTCCTCATCATCCCCTTCTGGACCAGCTCCCTGATGCGGCTCTACGGCTGGATCATCGTGTTCCGGGCAAACGGGACCCTGGATCACCTCCTCATGGGTCTGGGGCTTACCAAAGAACCCCTGCGCTTCCTCTACTCCTACCCCTCGGTGGTCAGCGGCATGGTCTACGCCCTCGCGCCCTTCATGATCTACTCGGTGTACGCCAGCGCGGAAAAGCTGGACTGGGACCTCGTGGACGCGGCCCGGGACCTGGGGGCCTCGCCGCTGCGGGCCTTCCTGACGGTGAGCCTCCCCCTGACCATGCCCGGCCTCTTCTCCGGGGTGGTGCTGACCTTCGTCCCCTCGATGGGCCTGTTCTTCATCGCCGACATTCTGGGGGGGAACAAGGTGGCGCTGGCCGGCAATCTGATCCAGGAACAGTTGATGAAGGCCCATGACTGGCCTTTCGCCGCGGCCCTGAGCATGGCCCTCATGGCCCTGACGAGCCTCCTGCTCTTCCTCTACCGCAGGCTGACCCGCTCCGATTTCCTGGAGGGCCTGGTATGAGTGCGCACGGCGGCCTGGGCCGCCCGGTTCAGCGGGCCTACATCGCCCTGATCCTGGCCCTGACCTATGTGCCTATCCTCCTGGTGATCGTCTATTCGTTCAACGCGAACCGCCTGACCTCGGTGTGGGGGGGATTTTCCCTCAAATGGTACGCCGAACTCTTCCGGGACCGGGCGATATTCACGGCCCTCCGCAACAGCCTGGTTCTGGCGCTTTCCTCCAGTCTGGCTGCTGCGGTAATCGGCACCTTGGGAGCCGCGGGCCTCAATCGCGCCGGGATACCGGGAGCGCGGGTCATGAGCTACCTGGCCGTGCTGCCCATCATGATCCCGGAGATCATCATGGGCATGGTGTTTCTGGCCTTCTTCGCCCTCTTGGGCCTGCCCTTTGGAATGTGCACGCTGATCATCGCCCACACGGTCTTCTGCGTCCCCTACCCGTTCCTCCTGGTCAGGGCGCGGCTGGCAGGGCTGGACAAGAGCTGCGTAGAGGCGGCCAGAGACCTGGGGGCCGGGGAGCGGCGGGCGTTCTTCGACATCACCCTGCCGCTGATCCTCCCTTCGGTGATTTCCGGGACGCTGATCTCCTTCGCCATGAGCTTTGACGACGTGATCATCAGCGTTTTTGTAACGGGCCCCTCGGTCAACACGCTGCCGATGCGTATCTTCTCCCAGATCAAGACCGGGGTCAGCCCGAAAATTAACGCTTTGTGCGCTTTGCTGTTCGTCATCACAGTGGTATTGGGGCTTGTATCCGCGTACCTGGCGATGGGGGGCGGTAAAAAGATAGCAAATCAACAAACAGGAGAATGAAATGACAAGAACGGGAATCCGCGCGCCGGTAACGGTAAGGGCGCTGATGATGCTGGCGGCGCTGGCGCTGCTCCCCTGCGGGGGTCTCTTTGCCGGGGGCTCCCGGCAGACGGGCCGCGCACCGGGCGGCGGACGGCTGACGATCTTTACCTGGGACGGGATGTTCCCCCAGGAGGTTCTGGACGGCTTTGAGGCTGAAACGGGAATCAGAATCAACATGGTGAACTTCGACTTCGATGAGACCATGCTGATCAAGCTCCAGGCGGCCAAGGGCGGGGACTACGACCTGGTAATCGCCGATGACTACATCATCGAGACGGTGATTGCGGAGGGGCTGGCGCAGAAGCTGGACAAGCACCGCCTGCCGAACTACGGCGGGGTGAATCCCATCTATCAGAAGCAGTTCTACGATCCCGCTGACGAGTACACGGTGCCCTACGGCGCGGGGGTGCAGACCATTGTGTACGATCCCAAGCGGGTCAGCGTGAATATCACCGGCTATGCTGATCTGTGGGACCCGTCGCTGGCCGGGCAGGTGGGGATCATCGGGAGCTACCGGGTGATCAACGGCATGGCGCTCAAGGTGCTGGGCCAGAGCTACAACACCAGCGATGTTGGGCTGATCCGGGGGGCGGGGGAGCGTTTGCTGACCCTGGCGCCGAATATCCGCGTGATCAAGGACGATGATATTCAGAATGATCTGCTGTCCGGTGAAATTGCGGCTGCGGTGATGTACACGTCGCAGGTAACGCAGGCGATG